>USIX01000009.1 GCA_900554895.1 uncultured Megamonas sp.
AGTGCTGCCAATCGGCGGGCTGAAAGAAAAATCGCTGGCAGCTTACCGTGAAGGTATTTATACTGTAATCATGCCGAAGGAAAATGAACGAGATATTGATGAAATTTCCAAAGAAGTGAAAGATAAAATGACGTTCATTCCTGTTAAAAGTATGGATGAAGTTTTAAAAATCGCATTGGTGGATTAAATGATGCAAATACAGGATAAAATAAATATAATAAGAGCTAAATATATAGCATCCGCCGTGAAGAAAGCGCAGTATCCGACGGAAAAACGGAAGGAAATAGCTTTTATCGGCCGTTCAAATGTCGGGAAATCCTCGCTTATAAATTCACTGACACGTGTACATAATCTGGCACGTGTCAGCGGACAGCCGGGCAAGACGCAGACGATTAATTTTTTTGAGCTTACAGCACGTATAATTGAAACGGGTGAAGACAGGCTGTTTCATCTGGTGGATTTACCGGGGTACGGCTATGCGAAAACGGCGCAGACGAACCGCAAGCAGTGGGCAAAATTCATCGAGGAGTATTTTCTGCATTCCGAGCAGTTGCAGTTTGTCTGCCAGCTTATTGATATTCGTCATGCACCGATGAAATCGGATGTGGAAATGTTTGACTGGCTCGTTAAAAACAATGTGCCGGTCTTAATCATCGCCACGAAGGCCGATAAAATCAGCCGCGGCGCAGTAGCAAAACAGATTGCGCAGATAAAAAAGACGCTCGGCGTGAAGGAAATAGACATTCTGCCATATTCTTCCGTGAAAAATTCAGGCAGAAGCGAACTGTTGGAAGTAATATATGATGGTTTATTGAAGTAAAAGAAGCTGTTACTTTATTTATATAGAGTAACAGCTTTTTTTATAAATAAAAGTGAAGCCCGTTCATAATTGCTTGACTGTATAATTGATAATTTGCTACAATTAAAATCAGATATTTTAATAAATGAGGATTATATTATGCTGACAACTTTTGATAAATCACTGCTGAATTTAATTCAGCGCAATCTGCCGATTACAGAGCGTCCATTTCTGGAACTGGCAAATATACTGGAAACTACAGAAGAGCATGTAATAGAGCGGCTGCGTTATTTAAAAGAACACGGTTATATCAGACGTATCGGGCCTTTTTTTGATTCAGGCAAACTGGAATATAAAGGAACATTGGTAGCTCTGAAAGTGCAGGAAGGTTATATGCAGCAGGTAGCCGAGTTCATCAATAAATATCCGGGAGCTACGCACAATTACCAGCGCGAAGGAGAATATAACTTATGGTTTACGCTTTTGACGCACAGTGAAGAAAAACGTAAACAGATTTTGGATGAAATAAAGGCGCAAAAGGGCGTGGAAAAGCTTATGAACCTTGTGTCAAATAAAAAATATAAAATCAATGTGCAGTTTAAATTGAAATAATAATGGAGCGGAATATGGATTTATTGGATAAACAGATTATCAGAATTATGCAGGATGAATTCCCGTTGGTAAAAGAGCCGTATAAGGAATTTGCCGAAAAACTTAATATTTCCGAGCAGGAATTATTAAAACGCCTGCGAATTTATAAACAGGAAGGCAAAATCCGCAAAATGGGTGCAGTGCTGCGTCATGTGGAAGCCGGTTTCAAGGCAAATGCACTTTGTGCATGGGTCGTGCCTGCCGGTGAAATTGACGAGATAGCGCAAAAATTGGCTGCTTGTCCAGCTATTTCCCACTGCTACGACAGAAACACTACACCTGACTGGCCGTACAATATTTATACGATGATACATGCGCATACGCGTGAGGAATGTGAGATAATAGCACATAAACTGGCGCAGGAGAATAATCTTTCGCAATATACAATGCTTTATTCGGTTAAGGAATGGAAGAAAACAAGTATGCGTTATTTTGATGAAGCGGAAGATGAATGAAGATACAATATGGAAGGTGAATAAAATGATTTCTGAAAAAATGTATGAACTTGGTACTAAAAAGTCCACAATTCGTACTATTTTTGAATACGGGCGCAAACGCGCCTTGGAAGTTGGCGAGGAAAATATTTACGATTACAGTCTGGGCAATCCGAATGTTCCGGCACCGGATTTTATCCGTCAGGCAATCGTGGATATTTTAAACGAAATGGACCCGTGTGATGTGCATGGCTACACCGTTGCGCCGGGTAATCCGCAGGTGCGGGAAGTTCTGGCAAAAGATATAAACAGCCGTTTCGGTACGCATTTTACGGGAAAAAATCTTTTTATTACCGGCGGGGCGGCGGGAGCAATCACTATTGCTTTTAAGGCTCTGAGCGAACCGGGCGATGAATTTATCACTTTTGCACCGTATTTTCCGGAATATAAATGTTTTGTAGAGTCGGTTGGGGCTGAACTTAAAGTCGTTCCGGCGAAAATAGACGATTTTCAAATTCAGTTCGATGAATTTGAGAAAATGATAACATCACATACGAAAGCTGTTATCATCAATTCGCCGAACAATCCGAGCGGCGTTGTCTACAGTGAAGCCACAATTAAACAGCTGGCAGAAATTTTAAATATGAAGTCGAACGAATACGGACATCCTATTTTCCTTATTTCAGATGAACCGTACCGTGAAATCGTTTATGACGGTGCAGTTGTACCGTACATACCGAATTATTATGCAAATTCGATTGTGTGCTATTCATACAGCAAATCTTTTTCACTTCCGGGTGAACGTATCGGTTATATTGTAGTACCGGATGAAGTGGCGGATTTCGGCAAAGTTTACGGAGCAGTTGCAGGGGCTGCGCGCGTGCTTACGCATGTAAATGCTCCGTCACTGTTCCAGCTTGTGATTGCCCGTTGTGCGGGCAAACCGTCCAATATCGCGCCGTATGAGGAAAACCGCAATCTTTTATATAACGGATTGATTGAAGCAGGTTTCAAATGCGTAAAACCGCAGGGGGCTTTTTATCTGTTCCCGCAGTCTTTGGAAGCAGATGATTATGCTTTCTGCAAAAAGGCGCAGGAATACGATTTGCTGCTCGTTCCGGGAACGGACTTCGGCTGCCCGGGTCATTTCAGAGCTTCATACTGCATTAAACGGGAAACAATCGAAAAATCACTGCCGGTATTTAAAAAATTGGCGCAGGAATATAAAAATAAATAAATATTTCTCCATCAGCTTATCTGGCATATAAAATCGGGGGATTTTAGAATTAGATGAGGTGATTGGAATGTCATTTATGGACAAATTTTATCTGACAGGCAAAAAAGCAATCGTAACGGGCGGCGCCAAAGGACTGGGACTGGGCATGACGCAGGCACTTTGTGAAGCAGGAGCAGATGTCGTCATAATTTCCTCCAGCGATAGTGCTAAAGAAAAAGCACAGCAGCTTTGCGAGCAGGGTTTTGACGTTTACGGTATTAAGGTGGATTTAGCGAAACGCGAAAGCGTGCAGGCGGCATTTGAGGAAGCATTAAATCATTTCGGCGGCAGACTGGATATTCTCGTAAACAATTCAGGCATGATACGTCGTCATAAATCGGAAGAATATCCGCTCAGTGATTGGGATATGGTCATAAATTTGAATTTGAATACCGTATTTCAGCTATGCCAGCTTGCTGGAAAAGTCATGCTGAAACAGGGCAGCGGCAAAATCATAAATATTGCCTCCATGCTCAGTTTTTTCGGCGGTTATACCGTGCCTGCCTATTCTGCCAGCAAAGGCGGCGTGGCACAGCTCACGAAAGCTTTAGCCAATGAGTGGTCAAGTAAAAATGTACAGGTAAACGCTATAGCACCGGGTTATATGGCGACAGAAATCAATCAGGCACTGCTGGATGATGCGGGCAGAAGTCATGAAATTTTAAGCCGCATACCGGCAGGCCGCTGGGGTACTCCGGAAGATATGATGGGAATAGTCGTGTTTCTCGCGTCGAATGCCTCCAACTATGTGAACGGAGCAGTCATTCCGGTGGACGGCGCATATCTGGCAAGATAAAATATTAGATTTCAGGTAGACAAAATGTCTACCTTTTTTATTAGCTTTTCTTATAATAACCTTAGTTATACAGTTTTGTATTATACTGAAAACAAAAAGGTATAAGATAAGTATTATGGAAAATGAATTAAAAAATTTTGAATTGGAAACAACATCTGTATGGTCTTTTCCGAACCGGGGAAACTGGTGTACTCATTACGGCGATTATCCGGGAAACTGGTCGCCGTATGTGCCGAGAAATTTAATATTGAAATATACAAATGAAAATGAATGGGTTCTGGATCAATTCATGGGCAGCGGTACGACTTTGATTGAAGCAAAGTTATTGAATCGGAATATAATCGGCACGGATATAAATCCTAAAGCATATGATATCACTAAAAACAGATTGTCATTTGCCTGCCAAAACAATCCGCATATTCATATACGGGTGAATGACGCGCAGGATTTGTCGTTTATCAAAGAGAACAGCATTGCTTTGATTTGTACTCATCCTCCTTATGCCGATATTATCAGGTACAGTGAAAATATAAAAAATGATTTATCACTTTTATCGCATGATTTATATCTTAAAGCAATGGTAAAAGTAGCAAAAGAATCGTATCGTGTCTTAAAAAACAATCGTATTTGTGCTATTATGATAGCTGATATAAGGAAAAACAGGATTTTTACACCGTTAGGTCATCAGATTGCAAGTATATTTTTAAATACAGGTTTTATATTGAAAGATATTATTATTAAAGAACAACATAATTGTAAATCATTAATAGAATGGACAAAAAGAAAACATGAATGTTATTTGATAAAACATGAATATATCTTTATATTCCAGAAAGAAAGAAGATGATATGGTTTTGACGGATAAAAATATAGCTCCGTTCGTGAAATGGGCAGGCGGTAAAAGACAGCTTCTGCCGTATATTCAGGAATTAATGCCTAAAAAATATCAAAAATACTACGAACCGTTTATAGGCGGCGGTGCGGTACTGTTTTGTTTTACGCCGCATAATGCCGTTATAAACGATATTAATAAAGCACTTATCAACACATATAATCAGATAAAATACAATGCACAGGGACTTATGCAGTATCTGATGAAAATAGATGAAAATATTCCGATTGAACATAAATTGTATTATTATAAACAACGTGAACAGTTCAATGATAAGATGATGAAGGAAGAATACGATCTGGAACTGGCGGCTTTATTCATTTATTTGAACAAGCATTGTTTTAATGGTCTTTATCGGGTAAATAGCAAAGGATTATTCAATGTGCCGTTCAATAACAGCAGTGTAAAATCCTTTAATGCGGAAAATATTCTGTCTGTATCAAAATATCTGCAAAAAGTCGAGATACTGGAAGGCGATTTTGAATTTGCCTGTCGCAGTGCCGGTAAAAATGATTTTGTGTTTTTTGACAGTCCGTATGCACCGCTAAATGATAATTCGTTTGAAGCCTATACAAAAGAAGGATTTGATGTGCAGAGCCATAAACGGCTGGCTAAACTATTTGCCGAGCTGACAAAGCGCGGCTGTTACTGTATGCTGACAAATCATAATACGGAGTTTATAGAAAATCTGTATCGGGATTATACCAGAAAAGTAATAAAAGTACGCAGATACATTAATTCAGACGCCAACAACCGCAAGGGTGAAGAAGTGATTATTACAAATTATTAGTAAGGATTTTATTATGAATAAACGAAATTTTGATATTTGGCTGGGGACAATGAAAGACTCCATAGCCACATGGAATTACTATACGGATTTTGCAAAAGTATATAAGAATGCAGATGAAATAAAAACGGAATTATATATTTTAAACAGTTTAATAAAGAGCAAAGATATACAAAGCGACTTTAAAAAATTATTGGAAATATATCCGCAAATATTAAAAGCCATCCCGATATTGATAGCTAAACGGGAAAAGAATATTATTATTAATGATGCAACGCAAAAGTATTATTATAATTTTGAGAAACGAAATTATTCCGTTGATGATTATGTTTTATTTATGGAAAAAACAGGTCTATTCGATTTACTGACTGACCATTTGATTTCCAATTTATATGATTATGTATTAGGCGTGGAAACGGGACTTGATACAAATGCCAGAAAAAATAGAACCGGCACGGCTATGGAGGATTTAGTGGAAAGTTATATTATAAAAGCGGGATTTGTCCATGGAGCAAATTATTTTAGGCAGATGACAAAATCTAAAATAGAGCAGAATTTCAATATAGATTTATCAAATATACATGTGGAAGAAATTTTTAAAACAAAGGGTAGTTCTTCGGAAAAACGATTTGATTTTGTTATTGTTGCCAAAGCAAAGATTTATTTGATAGAAACAAATTTTTATTCAACAAGCGGTTCTAAATTAAATGAAACAGCGAGAAGTTATAAAGAATTGGCAATGGAATTTAAAAATTCACCTCAAATAGAATTTATCTGGATTACAGACGGAAAGGGCTGGCATAAAACAAAGAGAAATCTTAAGGAAACATTTGATATTTTGCCGGATTTGTATAATATAAATGACCTTGATAATGATATTCTGGAAAAGATAATAATGTAAAAAATAAAAAGACGGATATCACAGTTTTAAGTGTAATATCCGTTTTTTTGTTTATGCGGTGATATTTAATTTTTCGGCAAGTGTAAGGTATGTGTCATATGTTCTTTTATCAAAGCAGGAAAATATTATTTCGATATTATAATCTGTATTTGTTTTTAGCCAATTATCGACAGTGGATAAAGCGATTTTTGTGGCTTCATTCAGCGGATAATGGTAAACGCCGGTGGAAATTGCCGGAAAAGCTATGGAATGAATATCATGCTTTTTGGCTAAATCAAGTGAATTTCTGTATCAGTCGGCGAGTTTTACCGCATCGCTGTCTTTGCCGGAGTAAATCGGACCTACCGTATGAATGACGTATTTTGCTTTGAGTTTGTAGCCTTTGGTGATTTTTGCTTCACCTGTATTGCAGCCGCCGAGAGTGCGGCATTCAGCGAGTAGCTCGCGCCCTGCTGCACGGTGGATTGCCCCGTCCACGCCGCCTCCGCCGAGTAGCGTTTTGTTGGCGGCATTGACGATTGCATCGCAGTCCAGTCTGGTGATATCGCCTAAATCGAAACGAATTTTATACATAAAAACACCTTCCATCTTTTAGAATGTATTTTGATTTTTTTTTCGCTATGTAGTATAATATATGACATAAAGAAGAGATATACTGATGTTGGTACCGTCAGCCCTCTTCTGCGATAATATGTGATTGAAAGAAGAGGCTGTCCGTTAAGACGGCTTCTTTTTTATTTCAGATTAATTTTTCTTGAAATAAAGAAGAATGGTGAAAATGAGCATGGTTACGTTTATTATCAAAGATAAAATTTCATAATCCGTCATAATACCACCTCCCTGAACAGGAGGAACCGACACATCGGTAATATCTCTCTAAATCTATATTATAACATACAGAAAATAAAATATCATTTTACCTTATCGGAATTTTGGAAATGGTGATTTTGGTGCTTTTCAGTCCCTGCGCTTTGAGAAAATGGGAAAGTTCCTGTTTATTCTGTCGGCACATGGCACCAAGCGTGATTTCAGGAATAAGCTCACTGTCCCAGACATGTGCAAGACATAATTTATGAAAGCTGCGGATTTCGTTCTTAAATACGGAAAAATGCGTCTGTTCTATAGCCGTATTTTTCAGAGATGACTGGAATTTATCGTGCAGCGGTTTAAATGTTTCCGGAACAATGACATCACGGCTCATGCTTAAAAAATCCTTCTTCATCATCAGCGTTTTCGGATAAAACAGCAGACGGAATTCATGTTCATCGGCAAAATAACTGTTTTTAGCAAAGTTCATCAGCTTATTGTAGGCGATAACCAGCACGATAAAGCCGTAACGTTCAATATATTTTTGAAACGGTTCGTTATAAGTACGTACCTGTTCTTCAAATAAAGTATAAAAACGTGAACATATTTGTATCAGTTTATCCAGAATTTCCGTATCGCTGTAGAGTATTTTTTCCAGTTCCGTTATGGAAAAATGCGAGTAGTCCTTAAAATTAACATTCAGTTTATCCATATTGATACCGATACAGACACCGCTGTAACCTGAAGCATACCGTTCCCAGTGAGAGAGATTGTCTTTTTTATCCGTCAGGCTCAACGAATAGCCGTCCGTCTTTTTCAGATATTTTTTCAATTCCGCCCGATGAACGGAAAAACTCTTTGTTAGTAAAGTCAGATACTGCCGGAAATTATCATCTGTTGTGTTGACAATAATTTCCTCCATATCTTTGAGCATATGGTTCACTGTGTAGTATCGCTCGGATTTATCGTTGGAGGATTTCAGATTGGTCAGCCATAATTCACGGCTGATAATGATATTGTAAAGCGAATTGATTGATGTATAATGATAGAAAATATTGCGCCCGTCCATAGTAGTAATACCTCGTAGAATGCTTTTAATTTCATTATGCGAGCAAAACACAAGAAAAGCAATAGTTTTCAGTAAAATAAAAAAGACTGCTTCGAAGTGAAACAGTCTTTATTTTATGTTATAATAAAACTTACGCAAAGTAATTATTAACGAGTTGGCTTTCTCTTGTCATTATTGCATAATGACGGGAGGTGATAACTATGTACGAACAGATTTTTGCTTCTATGCTTGAAGTTGCTATTAACAGCCAGTTTTTTATAACCGGTAGTATTTTTTCGGCATTCGTTTTAGTTATCGCTTTATTTAGCTTTAGAAAATAAACTAATAAAGCAAAAAAGCCAAACTCTCCACGTTTGGCTTTTCCTATGATTTATAAGAGGAAGCTAACGCTGCAAGATGTTAATAATTGCTTTGCTCTTTTTCTATCTATGGCTATTATACTATAAAGAAAAAAGAAATGCAAAATAAGTTTATCATAAGATATTGGCGTTATAATATAAAAAACCTCGAGAAGCCGTCAAACTTTACTCGAGGTTTTTCTGTTGTTTACATTACTTTCGTCATGAATATTATATTACAACTATTGTAATTTTCAAAATTAAAATCAATATGATTAATTCATAATCTATTATATTATCGTTTCTTCTCGGAAGAGCCGATAAATCAAGTTTAATCCTTCTCTGCCGAATATTAATAATATAAATGAAAATGATGTAAAAGATAAATATCCTATTAAGCAGCAGCTTAACAGGGTTTTATTTTATCATGAATACATAACTATCTCATTTTTACATTTTAATTGTATCATTTTAAAAAGATTTTGCAATAGAGCTTTGATTATAGAAGGTCTTTAGCGGGTGTGAAGTTGTCTTGTATCTTTTAAATCTTTAGTAACATATTAGGAATGGTTTTCTCCTTGTTTATAATAATCATAAAAAATAATTAATTCATCATGAATTTTTAATGTAATAATAATTGCTAATCGCAAAAAACGAAGATAATTAGTATAATGAATATTTTCATCATTAGAAAATGGTTGAGTATGCGCATATTTATTTCGTAAATCTAATCCATTATTAAATTTGGCTTTATTTAGAAAGAAATTAAAATAATCGCTTTCGGGCGTTGATAATAGAGTGGATTTTGAATAAAGAAAATCATTGTTTATAAATTCATCAATAATAGATTTTTCTTTCGTAGATAAATACCAGTAAGAAATATATTCATTGTAGTATAAGTCTTTTAGTAAGTATAATTTTATGGGTTCAAATATTATCTGTTGAGTAGATTTATTAAGAGATAAAATATTATAATTAAATAAATCATTTATTATAGGAATATCGTAATCTTCAAAGTCAAAATAAAAAACAGTTTTTTTATTTAGAAATTCAAATAGATTTTTATAAAATTTATTGGTATTTTTTTTATGGTTTAAAGTTGTTTGATTTGAATATAAATAATGCAAGATATTTTTCATAATAGGGCTGTTAACATATATATATTTTTTTTCTAATAACGAAGAAATGTTTGCATATAGTAAAGGTTCTGAGGTTAAACTTAAGAGTTCATGATCAATTTCTTTATATTGTACAAATGATTTAAATTCTTTGAGTACATACTCTATTGCTGGCATAATAGAAGAACATTTTTCTAGTAATGTAGAAGTGGGAGAAGGCATTTTTATATTAAATCCTTTTATATGAAAAGTTTCTTCAATATAAGTATTAAAAAAATATTCAATAATATCTTCTAAACGAATTTTATGTTGTAGTAAAAAATTATAATACAAATTTAAAGTAAGAAGAGATTGTTCATCTTTAAAATAAAATAGAGAATTATCAATATAAGAATGTGGTGAATAGTTATTCATTGTCAGTTCTAAAATAGAAATTTCTTTGATTTTCGTTATTAATGTACATCTATCTTGTAAGTCTATAAAGTCAAATAAGTAAATGAAATTGTTTAATATAGTTAAAGGTTTTAGATTTTTTTCTAGCCATTCTTTGCTATAACAAATAGTAATTTCATCATTTGCTATTTGTTGTTGTATAAGTTCTGATTGTTTTTTTATTTTTATTGTTGTAGTAAATTTAAGAACATTTTTATTAGATTTAAAAAATTCTTTTTCTAAACGTTCTATTTTTTTCTTTGCTTTTAATTTTATTTTTGGTGTAATATCTAAAGTGTCTTGATTACTTTGAAAATTAACAATTAAATATAAAGAACTTAGTTCAGGAGTGATATTTATATATTCATTAATAATTGATTGCTTCATGGATTGAGATAAACTTTTTGGTATAAAAATATTAGGTTTATTATATTCGTATTTCTGTAATAATATAGGCATAGATAAAGAAGGACAAGATAACATTTTTTCTGTTATAGATTTATCAAAAATATTTACTATTTTTTTTCGGTGAACTATCTCAAATAGTAGTTTATCATTGGAAACAATCAAATTTTTGATTGTTTCTTTATTAAATTTTTTTATATAATCTCGTTGTTCTAAAATTTCCCAGAAATCATCATGATAGTTAGGCTCTAAGGTTGAATAGTATTCAATAAAATTAATATCATTTAAGTAATCAAGAAAAAAATTAGTAATTATAATGTTAGATGTTTTTTTGAATGATAATAATAAATTAGTATCAATTTTTTCTTTCGGAAATCTATTGTCATTAATATATTTTATGATATTGTACAATTCTATAATATCATTTATATCTGTATAAGTTTTTGTATTGTCAAAATTAATTATGATATTAATTGACTGTTCAATAAAATAAAAAGAAGCTAAATCATTTGGAGGATAAAATTTTATTCGTAATTTCAAAATATGAAGTCTCCTTTAATAATGTAGAAAGAAAAGATTATAAATAACAATCTTTTCTTTCGTATAACGTAAGTTGCTTATTTACTGTATTTTGCTTTATTGTCAGCTACCAATAAATAATTTTCTTGAGGATAAGAATAATTGATAGATTTTAGTTGTGAAAAAGAATTTTCTTGTTTTGTTGGATTATATTTTTTAAAGTTTTCAGCTTGTTCCATCACTTTTTCAAAAACAGCTTCGCTCCAGTCTGGTGGATAGCCATTATTATAAAGTAAAATGGTTAAATCCATGTTAAGTTGGCTTTTGATATCTTCGCGTGTAGACCAATCGGCATATTGGGATTTATCAGCTACCAATTGTTTGATCTTTTTAGCTAAAGTTAAACATTTTTCTTCTGGATAAGAGAATTTGTTATCATCTCTGACTTTTATTAATATATCGTAAAATGCTTTTTCTTCATATGATATGTTTAATGTTTTATATGATTTTTGGTCTTCTTTTAAGTCGTTTATAATTTTAATTAATTGCTCGGATAAATTATTAACAAAATCAGTAATAACTTTATTAGTAAATATTAATTTATCACGATTATTATATTCTTCAACTACTTGTTTTAAACGTTGGTCAAATTCTATTGCTTTAACTTTATTTGTATGACTATAAGAAGAAATAGTTTTTCTTAGTAATTTTAGTAAAGCATTAAATTTTGTAATAGGCATTTTAATTTTATCAAGTTGTTGGAGAAAATCATCACTAAAAATATTAATAAATTTTTGTTCATTAACAATATTTTCGATACCAGTACAAGTAATGGCATTACGTACCATTTCTTCAACGACACTATTCATAATTTCTGCATCCGGTGCATTTCCTTTCGTTTGCTTATAAATAATAGAACGAATAGCAAGGAAAAATTGGGCTTTATCATTTTCGGATTTTGTTAGTTCTTGAGATGGAGCACAAATTACATAGGCACTTTTTAATCGTTTTGATAATCCCATAAATCTCATTTGTGTATCTTTTTTTGACTGAATGTATTCAGCGGCTTCATTTAGACAGTTGAGCTTTTCTAATGGAGTTCCTATGAAAAATTTTGCCGTATTGAAATTTGATATAAGTTCATTTAATAAAGCGAGATGGTTTCTAAAAATATTTAGAGTAATATTAAATTCATCAACAGGACTTTCTTGGGGATTGCCGTATTGTTTAATAGCTTCCATCATTTCTTTTTGTATACCAATATAATCGACTACTAATCCTTTGTCTTTTCCTTCAAAGACACGATTTACTCGGGATATTGTCTGAATAAGAGTGTGCTTTTGTAATGGTTTGTCAATATACATAACGGCAAGTGAAGGAACATCAAATCCAGTAATCCACATATCTACAACTACAGCTATTCGGAAATTGGAATTATTATTTTTAAACTGTTCATCAAGTTTGTTGCGATATTCTTTTGTACCGCAAAGATTATATAGCTCTGTTTCATCGTTAGGATTTCTTGTTGCAACAAGATTAATTTTTGGAAGAGGTATTAATTCATCCAGTTCTTGTTTAGTAAGTTTTGTTTCATTTTCTGCTTTTTTAGGAATATTCCATTCAGGGCGTAATTTTATAATAGCTTTTAATGTTTCAAAAGCAAGATTTCTATTAGCACAAACAATCATTGCTTTTTGAACTATTTTGGGTTTTTCTGCTGTATAAGTCTCGTAGTGTTTAACAATGTCAGCAGCTAGTTTTTTTATTCTATCCGGATGACCTAAAATAGCAGTAACTTTACTCATAGCACGCTTGCTTTTTTCTATTTGTTCTTCTGTTGCTCCTAATTGTGCACAGCTTTCATAGTATTTTTGTATTTCTTTAGCTTGTTTTTCGGAAAGCATAACACGAGCTAGTCTGGGTTCATAAGCAATACGAACAGTAATACCGTCATCACAGGATTCTTTCATTGTATAGCTATCTACAATATCGCCAAAAACTGTAAGAGTTTCATCTATCGGTGTGCCTGTAAAACCGCAATATGTTGCATTTGGAAAACTTGAGCGTAAATAATAACCAAAACCGTAAGTAGTGAATACTCCTTTATCAGTTTTTTTGAGTTTAGGATTTACGCCTGTTTGTGTGCGATGAGCTTCATCAGAAATACAAATTATATTACTGCGAGTTGAGAGTAAGCCAGTACTTTCACAGAATTTCTGAATTGTAGTAATATATATACCACCGCTAGGACGATTTTTTAAAGTAATGAATAAATCTTTTCTATTTTTAATACTTCTAATATCTTCTTCATGTAGAAATTTTTTTGCCGTTATGAAAAGTTCTGTAGTTTGTGTATTTAGGTCTTCGCGGTCGGTTAGAATAATAATAGTGGGATTATTAAATGTTTTGCTGTCTCGAAGACATATTAAACGTGATAAGAATAGCATGGTATAAGTTTTACCGCAACCGGTGGCACCAAAATAAGTACCGCCTTTTCCGTTACCGTTAGGGCGCATATGAAGTTTGATATTATTTAGCATTTTTAATGCACCGAAAAATTGCGGATAACGACAAATTATAGCAGTATCTTTCTTGCTATTATCAGGGTAGAAAATAAAATCGTGCAACAGTTTAAGAAGATGTTCTTTGGAGAAAGCTCCTTCAATCATCGTAAATAATGAATTTATGCCATTAGAAACTTTATCTTTATCATTAGCTTTGTTCCAAGAATAATAATAAGGATAAGGAGTGAAAATAGTTCCCATTTTTGTATTAACGCCATCGCTGATTATAGATAAAAAACAGTATTTCATTAATTTGGGAATATCTCTGCAATAACGAATAGTAATTTGCTGCCAGGCATCATAAATAGTAGTGTCTTCCTGTATTGTTGTTTTGAATTCACAGATAGCTATAGGAATGCCGTTTATAAAAATTAACAAATCTGGTCTGCGTAAACGTTCTCCTTGAACGGAGTATTGATTGACAACTTTGAAGATATTGTTTTCCGGATGTTTATAGTCAATATAATCAATATGAAGTGCTAATTGTTTAGTATCATCACGAATTAAATTGAAGCCTTCATTGATAAGATAGAATGTTTCTTTGTTTCCAGAATATAATGGAGTGGCACTGATGTGGTTTAATTTATTGATGATTTTATTCGTTTCAATATCACTGAGATTATCATTAACATAATGTAGAGAAATGAAAGAGCGAAGGTCATCTTCTAAAATAATATTTTCATATTGGCGATTAATTTTTTCGCCTGATATATGGATATATCCTTGTTGTTTAAAAAGCTCAATAATAGCTTGTTCAAGTTTATTTTCGTTAAAATTATTTTGTTTAAATGAATAACGCATAGTGTCTCACTCCTTATATCTATTTCAAAGCTTCTTCAATAGAACCTTTAATAAGAATAGGACAGATTTTTTTTATTTGTAGTTTTAATTTATCATTTATAGATTTTCTATTTTTATAAACAGTATAGATTTTTGAAATAGATTTTTGAATATTAATATCAGCAATTGGAATTTTTACGTTTATTAGATCATCCCATGTAAAAGTTTCTCTTGCTGAACCCCATGAATGGAACCGTGCATAGCGATCAAATTCTGTTCTATTAAAAAACATACATAAATATTCGGGTAATAGTATTTCTTTATTTACAGAAAATACTTCATTTACAGATGAAATTACAATATCTTTATTGGTATTATTATAGGCATATGCAAATACTTTTTCATTGTGTGTAGTTTGAACAAAACAGAATTGTTCTGGTTTTACTATTTTATAGTTGGATAATTGATTTTTGTTAACTTTTGATGTTGGTTCGCGAAATTCTTTTTTTGTACTGATACCCATCACATTTTTTATTAGATTGTTTTCATTTCTAATATCAATTCGATGAATATATGGTTTAATTTTCTTTAAAGGTAATGTTTTTTGTAAATTTTCTACGTATATATCACAAAGAAATTTAAAATCATCTAATCCTTTTTCATAACTATGTTGATTTACTACCATTGCTTTATAAATATTAACATATTTTTGCTGAATATTTATAGAAGGTAAAGATAATTCTATATCACAAAAATCGCTCCAAGCCATTCCGTCTCGAACAGAAGAATCAGTATGAAACCAAAAAAGTCGATCTCGTTCTGTTGATTTTAGCATCATAAAAAAGTATTCGTTTATAAGAGGTGAGTTTTCTTTAATTTTAAATACTGTATAAGCAGGACTAACAATTTTAGTTTTATTAGTATAATTAAGTGCAATAGGTAATACTTTGTCACGACCTACGTGCATAAGATTGCAAGCGAAATGATTGGAAGGTACATTTTTATAACTACTAGTATCAGTGCCCACTTGTTTAGATGGCTCAAAAAATTCTTTATCGCTATTTATTCCTGATATATCCCAATTTGTTAAATTAGCGTTATCGCATTTTTCATTAAATAGTTCGACAAGATTACCTAATTTGTACTTAGTTAATGACATAACCAATCCCCCTGAATGCTTCTTCTAACATTTTTTGAGATTGTTTTTCTTCTGCCAGAATTATTTTCATTTCTTTTTGAATACGGTTCATTTCCTCTTCATAATCAATATCTAAATCATGGTCGACAAATTCAATGTATTTGCTTGGTGCTAAAGAATAATCATTGGCTCTAATGTCATAAAGCTTTACTGATTTGCAGAATTCTGGAATATCGTGATACTTTTCTGTATCAATGCTTCGCCAATCTTCGAAAATTTCTTTGACGAATTGTATCTGTTCATCATTGAAGATTGTTTTCTTTTTCTTTTTACCCTTATCAATAACGATTTCTTCAATATTTCCGTTCCATGTCCGTAAGTCAATAAATAGTATTTCGTTGCTCCTGTCTCTGAGCTTGCGTTCATCATCTGTTCCGGCATTAATTATTCCAGCTTTTTTGTTCATATTCAAAATCCAAAGTGTTACTGAAATATCTGTTGTATAGAACATATCGCGCGGTAAAACGATAATAGATTCTATTCGGTCTTTTTCAATGATTTCTTCACGCAGTTTGTACTCTGCATCGTCTGCATTTAATGCGCCGTTTGCAAGGAGAAAGCCGGCAATACCATGATTGACATCTAACTTTGAAAGTATATGAAGTATCCAAGCGTAGTTCGCATTTGCTACAGGTGGCATTACACTCCAACCGCTAAATCTCGGGTCGTTTAATAGTTCTTTTTCTGTTCGCCAATTTTTAAGATTAAAAGGCGGATTTGCCATAATGAAATCTACTTTCCTATCCTTATGAAGATCTTCAGTAAAAGTAGAAGCATTTTTTTCACCTAAATCATGTGCAATACCTCTAATGGCTAAATTCATTTTGCAAAGACGCCAAGTTTCTGCTTGACTTTCCTGACCGATAATAGAAATTTTCTTTTTATTTCCATGATGTCGTTCAACAAATTTCATACTTTGAACAAACATACCGCCCGAACCGCAGCAAGGATCATATACAACTCCGCTATAAGGTTCAATTAATTCAGCGATGAGTTTAACTACGCAAGCCGGTGTATAGAATTCTCCGTCCTCTTTAGTACCAGAAGCAGCATATGCCTGAAGAAAATATTCATAAACTCTGCCGATTAAGTCTTCTTCCTGAAAACGGTTTTCGTCAATTTTATTTATATTATCAATTAAACTCTTGATTTTAGAGTTTTCGACACCTAAGGAAGAAAATAAATTTAAAGGTAATGTTCCTTTTAAAGATGGATTAGTGTCTTCAATATTTGCCATTGCATTATCTATTTTAATAGCAATATCATTATCTGAAGAGTGTTGAACAAGATATGACCATCGGGCACATTCCTTTAGATAAAAAACATTTTCAGCATTGTAAAAAGAGGCTTTTTCCAAGAATATTTTATTATTACCATATTGGGCAATTAGTTCTGTACGTCTTTTTTCGAATTTGTCTCCTGCAAATTTTAGAAATACTAATGTAATAACAGCATTACGATTTTTTTCTGTACTGCCGATACCTCGCAATGCGACACGACAATCCCAAAGAACAGATTCTAAAGAGATTGGTTTTTCCTTTTTTGTAGTTTTTGCCATTATTATGTTCCTTTTCTATATAATAATCAATCTACTTATGATTTTATATTAAATAATAAATAATATCAACAGAGTGTATTGTTAATAAATTTATACATAGCAATTTTTTGCAAGAAAGCGGGTTTATTTTTTGCTAGAATAACGGTTAAAAACGATTATTTGAGGTGATTGTTTATGCTGGAAAATGAAAAATGCGTGATTGTTGTAGATAAATCTTTGCCACTTGGGCTTATTGCCAATACGTGCGCCATTATGGGGATTACTTTGGGAAAGAGGTTTCCGCAGGTTGTAGGCGGGAGTGTTTTTGATAAGAACGGCAATGAGCATTTGGGGATTATCGAGTTTCCCGTGCCAATTTTGCAGGCGGAGGCTGACAGGATAAAGTTTATTCGCAGTAAATTATATGAAGATAATTTCGCCGATGTTGTCTGTGTTGATTTTTCCGATGTGGCGCAAGGTTGTAAGACGTATGCGGAATTTATCGGCAGGATGAAGTTGACGGAAGCGGAAAAATTAGAATATCTGGGGCTTTGTATCTGCGGCGATAAGAAAAAGGTAAATAAATTGACAGGTAATTTGCCGCTTTTGCGCTAGGAGTTTTGGTATGGAAAAACAGCGGCATATTTATTATGATACGGATTTACAGATTGAAATGTACGAGTTTAAAGGTATCGAGCAGAAGTTCATCAGTCATTTTCATGAGAATTATGTAATCGGTCTTATGGAAAAGGGCAGCAGGAATTTTGTCTGCGGCGGGCGAAAATATGTGATTGCCGCAGGTGATATTCTGTTGATTAATCCGCGGCAGGCGCACGGTTGCGAACAGATTGGCAGTGAAAACCTGCATTATTTCAGTTTTAATATCGCTATTGACATTATGCGTAAAGCCATGCAGGAAATTACGGGGCAGAATATTTTACCGCATTTTACGGAAAATGTGATAAAATCTGAACTGATTAAACAGAATTTGGCGGATTTGAAGCAGATGATTTTATCGGATTGCAATGATTTTGCCAAAGAGGAATTATTTCTGCTTATTATGGAGCAGCTGGCGGGAAATTATTCTGATAGTGATATGGGGCAGGAAAAAATGGTGGGTTTGTCCAAAATAAATTGTATTGTCCGCTATCTGGAAGAAAATTTTTACCGCAGTATTACTTTGGACGAGCTTTCACTGGCCGGCGGCATCAGTAAGTATCATTTAATCCGTTCGTTTACGAAGATGAAGGGAATATCGCCGCATAAGTATCTGGAAACGGTACGCATTGAAAAATCCAAGCAGTTCTTAGAGCAGAATTTTCCGCTGGCACAGGTGGCACTAAAGACCGGTTTTACCGACCAGAGCCATTTTACGAATGCGTTTAAATCTTTAATCGGGCTTACGCCGAAAATATATCAGAATATAATGAGGGAAAATGGAAAAAAATGGGACATTTAATAGCTTTTTTGACAATTTTAATCTGGGGAACAACGTTTATTTCAACGAAAATACTGCTGGAGAATTTTTCTCCGGTGGAGATTTTGTTAATACGTTTTGTTT
Organism: uncultured Megamonas sp.; assembly: GCA_900554895.1. Taxonomy (GTDB): domain Bacteria; phylum Bacillota; class Negativicutes; order Selenomonadales; family Selenomonadaceae; genus Megamonas; species Megamonas gallistercoris. Next base: position 18,865 of record USIX01000009.1, read on the forward strand.
TGGGATTTTTAGTGTTGCTGGTGATTTATCCGCACTGGCTGCCGTTTAAAGAGAAAAAACAGGAAATATTATTTATACTGGCAGGGCTTTGCGGTATCTGTCTGTATTATCTGCTGGAAAATATCGCACTTATCTATACGCAGGCATCCAATGTAGGTGTTATTATATCGGCGGCACCGTTTTTTACGGCGATTGCGGCGCGTTTTATTATAGGAGATGAAAAACTGACGTGGAATTTTTTTGTCGGTTTTGTGCTTGCCGTGATTGGTATTTGCTGTATAAGCTTCAGCGGTCAGGCAAATCTGCAGTTAAATCCGCTCGGGGACCTTCTGGCTTTGTCGGCTTCCGTGATTTGGGCGCTGTACTCGATATTTGTCCGTCTGCTTAATTATTATGACTGTAATATGATACAGGCTACACAGCGGATTTTTGCCTATGGTATAGTTTTTATGCTGCCGATTGCTTTTTATGACGGGTTTGATATCAGTATTTTTCTATGTCTGGAGCCGGTGAATTTATTCAATTTACTGTATCTCGGCATTGGTGCATCGGCACTTTGTTTTGTGATGTGGAATTGGGCGGTAAAAATGCTGGGTGCGGTAAAATCGAGCGTATACATTTATCTTGTGCCGGTGATAACGGTAGCTACGGCGTATATTGTACTGGATGAACGGCTGGCACCGATTGCATTTTTCGGTATGTTTTTGACTTTGGCGGGACTTATTGTATCGCAGTATAAAGAGATGAGAAAATAGGGTTAAATTATCTATATGTTTACAAAATTACATAAAATTTTATTAAAGAGTGTGCTTAATCTTGAAATTTAAAGTCATTTATGCTATATTAGAGAACAATACTACAATATTTTATGATATTGTAGTTTTTATTTTGTGTTAAAGAGGTTAGATAATGGTAGATATTTGGGATATTACGATACCGGAACTTACAGGCGAGGAAACCCGCAAACTGTATATCTATCTGCCGACGTCGTATGACAGCGAGCAGGATAGACGCTATCCGGTACTGTATATGTTCGACGGACAGAATGTTTTTTTTGACAGCGAGGCTACTTACGGTAAATCCTGGGGAATGAAAGACTACATGGATTATACCAATACGGAAATGATTATTGTAGCGCCGGCGTGCAACCAGCATCCGGATAACGGCAGACTTAGAGAATATTCGCCGTTTACGTTTAAAGACCCTGAATTTGGTACTATTAAAGGTTACGGCAAAATCACGATGAATTGGATAATCAATGAGTTGAAGCCGGAAATTGACAAGGATTTCCGTACTCTGCCGGACAGAGAACATACTTTTATCGCCGGCAGTTCCATGGGCGGTCTTATGAGCCTGTATGCAGTGGTGAAATATAATCACGTTTTCTCACGTGCCGGTATTTTTTCTCCGTCTGTCTGGGTTGGTGTAAACAGACTGGCAAAGATGATAAAAAATGCCGATATTGCATCCGATACGGTGGTTTATATGGATTACGGCGAACAGGAACTCAGCAATCATAAAGACATGCTGCGTCAGTTCATTAAAATTTCTTCTATATTAATGAAGAAAAATGTTCGAGTGAATACCCGTATCGTGCCGAACGGTACGCACAGTGAAGCCAGCTGGGAAAAACAGGTCCCGTTTTTCATGAATACTGTTTTGTATGAGCTGGAATAACAGAAAAGTATTGGTTTGTTGCCGCAGGACAGTCTGTGTATTTGAATACAGGCTGTTTTGCAGCGATAAGCTTAATATAAATAGTTGAATAATTTGAAAAAATTTTTGCAAAGGATAGTGATGAAGTGGATACACAGTATTTTAAATGGTACAGCCCGCATTTGAACCGCGATATGGAAATTAAGGTATATGGCTGGGGCGGCCGACCGGTGCTTTTTATTCCGTGTCAGGACGGCAGATTTTTTGATTTTGAAAATTTTCATATGGCTGATGTATGGGCAAGATGGATTTACGAAGGACAAGTAATGGTTTTTTCTATTGATACGATGGATAAGGAAACCTGGTCAAATAAAAACGGCGACCCGCGCTGGAGAGCTGAGCGCCATGAACAGTGGATGAATTATATTACGGATGAAGTAGTGCCTTTTATGCGTGATGTGGTGAACAGACACAATAACTGGACGGGCTATCCCGGTGTAATGGTATTCGGCTGCAGTCTCGGGGCGACGCATGCTGCCAATCTGTTTTACCGCCGTCCGGATTTATTCGACAGACTTTTGGCACTCAGCGGTATTTATACAGCGGAATACGGCTTTGACGGCTATATGGATGATATCGTTTACAATAATTCACCGGTACATTATCTTGCCAATATGCCGGGCGACCATCCGTACATTTCTTTGTACAATTTGAAAAAATCCGTTATTTGCGTAGGACTGGGACCGTGGGAAGTTCCGGATTCTACAAGACAGCTGCACGGAATTTTACAGGCGAAAGGTATCAATACATGGGTTGACTACTGGGGCTTTGATTGCAGTCATGACTGGTATTGGTGGTATCGCCAGGTGGAATATTTTGTGCCGTACTTATTGAGTTGAATTATTAAAAACATGAGAGAAAAGGGGACATAGTATGAAGAATTTTATTTTTATTTCGCCGAACTTTCCGGAAAATTACTGGCATTTCTGTCGTGAACTGAAAAATAACGGACTTAATGTGCTGGGTATCGGGGACGCGCCGTATGACCATCTGACGCAGGAGCTGAAAGACAGTCTGAATGAATATTATAAAGTCGGCAGTCTGGAAAATTATGATGAAGTAGCAGGAGCGGTACAGTTTTTTATCAATAAATACGGTAAAATCGACTGGCTCGAATCGAATAATGAATACTGGCTGGAACGTGACGCCAGACTGCGTACGGATTTCGGCATTGACAGCGGTTTCAAGAATGAAGATATGCCGCGTATTAAATATAAATCGAATATGAAAGCGTATTATGCCAATGCAGGCATTCCTGCAGCACGGTATCATCTGGTGGACAGCTGGCGCGGCTGCGTCGATTTTGCTAATATGGTCGGTTATCCTGTAATCGTAAAACCGGATAACGGCGTAGGTGCAAGCAGCACATATAAACTTAATGATGAAAGTGAATTGAGCTACTTTTTTGCGACAAAAAATTCCTGCGTACAGTACATAATGGAAGAATATATATACGCAGAAGTAAATTCGTATGATGCTATCATCGACTCGCAGGGAAATCCGATATTTGAAATCGGCAACGTAACGCCTATGTCCATTATGGATATCGTAAATAATGCCGACAACAGTATTTTCTACATCGTAAAGGAACTGCCGGAAGATACGCGTCGCCTGGGCAGAGCTACGGTGAAAAGCTTCGGCGTAAAAAGCCGTTTCGTGCATTTTGAATTTTTCCGTCTGCTCAAAGATTATGAAGGACTCGGCAGAACTGGCGAATTAATCGGTTTGGAAGTAAATATGCGTCCGTGCGGCGGCATCAGTCCGGATATGATGAATTTCTCGCAAAGCACCGATGTGTATAAAATCTGGGCGGATATGATTGCATACGATTCTTCGCTCAAAGGCATAGGACAGACGGCATACTGCGCTTTTGCCGGTCGCCGCGACGGTAAGAATTTCATCATGAGCAATGAACAGATAATGGAAAAATACGCTGCCAATATGAAAATGTCCGGCCGTGTAGCGGATGTTCTTTCCGGTGCTATGGGCAATCAGATGTTTATTGCTACATTCCCGACAAAAGAAGATATGGATAATTTCTATAACGATGTGCTTGCGTGTTGGTAAAAAATTTTTATTTGAAAAATAGAGTTGACTGGAACTGTAAAAAGCCGGAGTTTTTGCTTCGGCTTTTTAATTTGACAGGAAAGTAATAGTTTGAGAAAATATGGGAAGAAAATATAAAAACTGCTGTGCTAATTAATTTTTTGAGCAGTACAATACTTCATATTTAGTGAGATTAAGTGATAACATCAAACGGATAAAAAATATTGTACGGCTGATATAGGTCAGATGTTTTTATCGGTACGGCAGGTAAAAATTGTTGAGGTGTATTTGTATGGCGTTAAGTAAAAAATATTTCTTTTTTGATATCGACGGTACACTGACAGATGAAGCAACAAAGAAAATCGTACCTAGTGCATTTACGGCATTGCAGAAACTGCAGCAGGCAGGCCATTTCGTAGCGATTGCAACGGGGCGTGCGCATTATAAAGCGAGAACGTTCATGGAGGAAGTGGGACTGCATAATATGGTATGCTGCGGTGGCGGTGCACTGGTAGTAAATGATAAACTGGTGCATAATAAACCGTTTGATTTGGAAACGGCGAAGGCTTTGATAAAACAGGCGGATGAACTGGGTTACGGTGTACTTTTGATGCTGGACGATTCGATTGACGTTTATGCGAAAAATGATAAATTTCGTCAGCAGGTTGGAGAACGTCAGGAACCGACCAATTATATAATCGACCCGAACATGGATTATGATAAATTGACGAAAGTCATGAAAATTTATGTATCGATTAGTGCTGAGGAAGAATATAAACTGACACTTAAAGATACGCTGGGACATTTGCGCTACGTGAAAGACTATCTGATGTTTCAGTATGATGAGAAGCACCAGGGAATTTTGGATATGCTTGACGTAATACACGGTGATAAAAAGGATGTTGTTGTTTTTGGTGATGATTACAACGATTTGGTAATGTTCGACAAAGACTGGATGAGTATTGCCATGGGCAATGCCTGTGATGCTCTAAAGGCAAAAGCTGATTTCGTAACGAAGAAGAATGTGGAGGACGGTATTTACTACGCCTGTGAAAAATTCCATTGGTTCGATAACGTTGAGCTTGAGTGCTGGTAATAGATAAATACGGTTGAAAATCCTGTGAATGCAGTTATGCTTTGCAGGATTTTTTTATCGTGAAATTATTGATAATAATAATCAGTATTGACAAAATAAAAATTGAATGATAATATATAAACAAGAAATTGATAAATATTATCAATTAACAAGAAGTATTTTTTATTACGGAGGATTTTAATATGTCATTAATCAATAAAGAAATTGCAGATTTTAAGGTTCAATCTTTTGTGAACGGTAATTTTCGCGAAGTAACGAAAGCTGACGTGCTCGGCAAATGGGCAGTATTCTTTTTCTATCCGGCGGATTTTACTTTCGTCTGCCCGACGGAATTGGAGGATTTAGCCAATAAATATGAAGAATTCAAAAATATCGGCTGTGAAATCTACAGCGTGTCCTGCGATACGCATTTTGTGCATAAAGCGTGGCACGATGCTTCCGACAGAATTAAGAAAATCCAGTATACGATGCTGGCGGACCCGACAGGCGCACTGGCACGTGATTTTGACGTGATGATTGAATCTGACGGCATGGCGGAAAGAGGTACTTTCGTCGTAAATCCGGAAGGAAAAATCGTAGCTTATGAAGTAAATGCCGGAAATGTGGGCAGAAATGCCGACGAGCTTCTGCGTAAAGTGCAGGCATTGCAGTTCGTGGCAGCGCACGGTGACGAAGTGTGCCCTGCTAAGTGGCAGCCGGGTGCCGAAACTTTAAAACCGAGCCTTGATTTAGTTGGACTGCTCTAAAAAGGATGTACCATCATGAACAGGATGTATGATGCAGTGATTATCGGCGGAGGCCCTGCGGGGCTTTCTGCCGCTATATATTTGGCGAGAGCGAAGTATAAAGTTCTCGTACTGGAAAAGGAAAAAATCGGCGGGCAGATTACGATAACGGCGGAAGTGGTGAATTATCCGGGCATTGCTTCGACTGACGGCAAGAAACTGACACGACAAATGCAGCTTCAGGCAGAGTCGTTCGGGGCGGAATTTGCCATTGCCGAAGTTCTTGACATGAAACTTGATGAAGATATTAAGACTCTGTATACGACAAAAGGAGAATATAAAACCTTGGGTGTCGTGCTGGCAACAGGTGCCAATCCGCGCAAGCTCGGTTTTTACGGTGAAAAGGAATTTCAGGGACGCGGCGTAGCGTACTGTGCTACGTGCGACGGTGAATTTTTCACGGATATGGATGTTTTTGTTATCGGCGGAGGTTTTGCCGCTGTTGAGGAAAGTATTTTTCTGACGAAGTATGCGCGTCAGGTGAAAATGATTGTGCGCGAGAATAATTTTTCTTGTGCCAAGACGGTTTCTGACGAGATAAAGCGTTATCCGAAAATTTCAGTGGAGTTCAATACGGAAATAATAAAAGCCGGCGGAGAACAGATGCTTTCTTTTGCGGAATTCAGAAATAATCAAACAGGTGAAACATGGCGTTATGATGTTGAAGCAAATGAGAGTTTCGGGATTTTCGTTTTTGCAGGTTATGTGCCGAATACGGCATGGTTCAAAGATAAAGTGGAGCTTAACGAACAGGGTTATGTCATTACGGATGTAAACAGAAAAACGAATTTGGACGGTGTTTATGCTGCCGGAGATTTATGCGTTAAAAATCTCCGGCAGGTGGTAACTGCCGTATCCGACGGAGCGGTAGCAGCGACTTCGTTGGAAAAGTATCTTTCTTATCTGCACGATAAACTTAATCTGCCGGAATTTGAGAGACCCGTTGCGGATAAAAACAGGCTGCAAAAGCGCAAAGAAGCAATTTCTTCACAGGAAAATACCGATTCGACGAATTTCATTTCGGCGCAGATAAAAGAACAGTTACAACCGGTATTCGCCAGGTTCTCGGAACGTGTCATCGTCAAGGCCTGGCTTGATGAAAGCAGACTGGCAGCGGAATTGAAAAATTTTGTCGGTGAACTGCAGGGAATTTCCGATAAAATTTCCACTATTGAAGCGAAGGTGAATGATGAAGTAAAAACGGCATGCCTTGAAATTCTGCGTACTGACGGCAATTCAGGCAATATCTTTTTCCATGCCGTACCGGGCGGTCATGAGTTTAATTCCTTCATCATTGCTCTGTACAACACGGCGGGACCGGGGCAGACACTGGATGAAGATGTCAAAGCCCGAATAAAAGCCATTGATAAACAGATTGATATAAAAGTGGCAGTGTCATTATCCTGCACTATGTGTCCGGAAGTAGTAATGGGAACACAGAAAATAGCCGCGGAAAATAATCTGGTAAAAGCACACGTTTTTGATATTCAGCATTTTCCGGAGCTGAAACAGCAGTACAATATAATGAGCGTACCGTGCATGATTGTTAACGATAAAGATGTGCATTTCGGCAAGAAAAACATAACGGAAATACTGTCGTTGTTAAAATAATCTGCAAAAAAGGGCCTATCACGCAGTTGTGGGTGATAAGCCCTTTTTCTGTATTTATCGGGTTCGGGCGTAAAATCCTTAGCTTTAGCTATAGGGATATAAGCCCGATAAGTTTTGCATTGTGTTTAAACTCCCAAATATAGTATATTAGTAATATATAAGGAGGTGAACACAAAATGAAATCAAAACCAATGTTTTTAACACAATCAAATTTTATTCGTCATTTGCCTAAATCTGAATATAATATGCTCCGTGAAATGTGTCGCTATTCCAACAATCTGTACAACTGCGCTGTATATGAAGTACGTCAGCACTTTTTCAAGACTAATAAATATTTCCCGTATAAAAAATATTACCCTATCTGTAAGCTTAATGAAAATTACAGTCTTTTACAGGCAGGTGTAGCACAGCAAACACTGAAAGTTGTCGAGCGCAGTTTTAAATCTTTTTTTGCACTTTTAAAGCTGAAACGGGAAGGCAGGTACGCCGAAAAAGTTCGGCTGCCAAAATACCGTAAAAAAGGCGATATGTTTAATCTCGTACTTTCCACTAATGCTATTACTATTCATAACGGTATTTTAACCGTTCCTATGAGCAGAACATTTTCCAAACAGCATGATAAAGCCAAAATAAAAATTGTCGTACCCGACCGTTTAAGAGATAAGGAAATCAAAGAAGTACGTATCATTCCTCTATATAAAGGGACGCATTTCAAAATTCAATACAGCTATAAGGCGGAACCTGAAACCAAAAATCTTAATAAAGATAACAATATTTCTATTGATATTGGCGTTGACAATCTTGCTTCCTGTGTAACAAATACCGGGACTTCGTTCATCATGGACGGACGTAAAATAAAATCAATCAACCAGTACTGGAACAAACGCAAAGCAAAACTGCAAAGTATTGCGGTAAGACAGGGATTTTATATGACAAAGCAGATTTACAGTTTGACGAGAAAACGCAATAACCGTATTGATGACTACATGAAAAAAACGGCACGCTATATCATAAATTACTGTATTACCAATAATATAGGAACAGTGGTATGCGGTTACAATAAAGATTTTAAACGAAATATAAATCTTGGCACAAAAAATAATCAGCAATTTACGCAGATAAGTTTCAATAAACTTTTTAGTGTAATAAAAAATCTTTGTGAAAGATACGACATGAGCTATATAGAGCAGGAAGAATCGTATACCTCAAAAGCCAGCTTTTGGGATTTGGATGAAATACCCGTTTTCGATGAAAAGAAGAAAACAGACTATAAATTCAGCGGAAAGAGAATACATCGAGGATTGTATCGTACTAAAAACGGCAGAATGATAAATGCCGATATAAACGGAGCGTGCAATATACTCAGAAAAAGTAAGCAGAACTTCAAATACGAAGAACTGTGTAGAGGGCTATTGGCAAGCCCTTTAAGAATAAAAATCAACTGATATTTTGGTTGAGCTTCTTAAGAATCCCCTGTCTTTAGACATGGGGAATGTCAAAAGGAATTTTTTTGTCGAGTACATCCTGATAGAATTGATTTTTATAGTCAAGATAAGCCAGATTTTTGTTAAGTTCGTCCAGTTTTTTTACCAAATCCTTGCGGTGTACGGCGAGCATTTCCATACGTTGGGGAATGGAGCTTTCTCCTTCAAGGCACAATGCCAGATATTCTTTAATATTTTTTATGCTCATGCCGCAGCGTTTAAGACAGTTTAAATTGTTAATCCAGCGAATATTGCGGTCGGAAAAAATACGGTAATTGTTTTTATCGCGTCTGACATTGGGAACAAGTCCTTCATTGCAGTAGAATTTTAGGGTTTCATACGGCAGATTAGTCAATTCGCAGGCCTGTTTCATTGTATACATAATATTTTAAATTTAAAACCTCCTGAAATTTTTCTTGACCGGTAGTAACTACCGAATATTATAGTTTAATTATAGCAATAAATTGATTTTTCAGGAAGGGTGTTCAGTATATGAAATTCAGAAAAAAATTACTCGTAGCGGGGCTTGTTCTGACAATGAGCTTCGGCGCAAACGCTTTGGCGGCTTCGGCGGACAGCATACGGTCTTGTTTATCAG
>USIX01000010.1 GCA_900554895.1 uncultured Megamonas sp.
TAGCAGATTATCATAGTTATGAAACCGACATTATGGCGGGTTTTGGCATATTCATTTCCGGGATTGCCAAGACCGACGATTATTTTCATTAATAAAAAACCTCCAAAATAAAATTATAATTATATTCTATCATAAGTATTCAACTAATCAGTAATAAAATAATTCAGTAAGAAATCTTTGAAATGGTGAACGGCAGGGGTCATAGACCTGTATTTGAGCCAACACAGATAAATGGCACGTCGACACGGCGGATTTTTTATCGGCAATAGTACAGGCGGATTGTTAAGATTATTGTTGGCAGGAATGAAGGCGACGCCTAAATTGGCATTTACCAAGCTGGATATCACTTCCAGGCTGTTGATTTCAAAGGCGATATTTGGGGTGAAGCCGACTTTGCGGCAAAGGTCGCTGGTGATTTCCCTTAAACCGCATTCGGAAGTTAAGCTGATAAGGGTTTCAGTTGCAATATCCGACAGATTTACAGATTTTTCGGAGGCAAGGCGATGCTGAGGAGCAACCGCTAAGAATATATCTTCTGTTAAAATTTTTTGACAGTGAATGGAATTGTCATTTAAAGGGAAAAAAGACAGACACAAATCAATTTTTCTTTGCAGTAAAGCCTGTTTTATTTTCTCCTGTTCGGTAATCTGCAAAAGGTGGAATTGTCCGTGCGGATTTTGAGACAGATATTTTGTTAAAATGTTGGGAAGCAGACGGGATGAAGTAGCGGCAACGACGACTTTATGATTTTCCGATTGAATTAAATCATTTATTTCGCGTTTACCTTCCTCTAGTTCGTAAAAACAGCGGTCGACTCTTTGCAGAAAAATTTTTCCGTATTCATTGAGTTTTAAACGTTTCTTCCGTCGTTCAAACAGAGGAGTACCTAAATCTTTTTCCAGACGGGCAATTACTTTGCTTAAAGAAGGTTGGGAAATATGCAGTTCTTCTGCGGCGTGCGTTATATTTTCCAGACGGGCGACATATTGGAAGTATTTTAATTGAAGCAGTTCCATCAATAAATCTCCTATATAGCTTTTAAGGAATGTTTTTATAATCAATTATATATTTTAAATTATAATTACACAACATTATAATGAAAGAGTTATTATGATAGATTGGCGAGGGATTAATTTGTGGAATAAGAATTTTGGCATTGATGTTGTGGAAAATATGATTGTGTACACGGTTTTTTATCTGATTACAGTAGTCATTGTTGATTATGCCGTGAGGGATTTGTCCGCTTCGCCCAGTGAGGCAGGATTGGCGGCAGGTATTTTTATTATAGCCGGGCTTGTCGGACGTATGCTGGCAGGAAAATGGATTGCAAGTGTCGGTATGAAAAAAATGCTGTATATCGGCTTAGTAATTTTTTTAGTAGCGACATTGCTGTATTTTGGCGTGGAAAATCTGTTTATGCTGTATATAGTACGTTTTCTGCACGGATTGGGGTTCGGTATATCATCAACATCGACGGGAACGATTGTAGCGAAGATAATTCCGAAAGGAAGGTACGGAACGGGGATAGGTTATTATGCTCTCAGTGTTACCGGTGCGACGGCACTAGGCCCTTTTTTAGGCATATATCTTTATCAAAATGGAAATTTCGATTTGATTTTAATTTTGTGCAGTATATTGCTGTTTTTTAATTGTATTATGGCAGTGATACTGAAAGTTCCGGAAATGGAACTGACGGAAGAGCAGATGCGTGAAATAAAGAAATTCAGCCTGAACAGCTTTTTTGAAAAGAAGGCTTTTTCCATATCGTTTATTGGTGCTTTTATGGGACTATGCTATGCCGGTATCGTAAGTTTTATTTCTTCATATGCCAGAGAGATTGGTTTGGCAGATGTAGGCAGTCTGTATTTTGTTGTTTATGCCGTATGTATTTTGCTGTCAAGACCGTTTGTCGGTAAACTGTTTGACGATAAAAATGAAAATTTTGTGATGTATCCGTCCTTTATATTTTTTGCCGCAGGCTTGTTTTTGCTCGGAATAATGGATAACTGGTGGTTGTTTTTGCTGGCAGGCGTCTTTGTCGGACTGGGTTACGGCAATTTTACGCCGGTTGGACAGGCTATAGCCGTAAAAAAAGCCCCATCTCACCATATCGGATTGGCAACAGCGACTTTTTTCGCAATTTTCGATGCCGGTATGGGGATAGGACCGTTTATTTTAGGCTTTGTCGTTTCGCAGACAGGTTTTCGCGGGCTGTATATGGTATCAGCGGCGATTATTATTGTGGGCATGATTTTATATTATTTTTGGCACGGAAGATACATAAAAAATTAAAGTTTTTCCAAAGCTTTTTTATTTAAAATCGTAACTTTACCGCGAGTCAGTTCAACGTAATTTTCCGTAGAAAAATATTTCAGCATACGAGTTACTACTTCACGTGCTGTGCCCATGAGTTTTGCTATCTGTTCATGCGTCATATTGATTTCATTTGAGTTGGTTGCATGGCTTTCATTGAGGAGAAATTCGGCAAGCCGTTTGTCAAAACTTATAAAAATCATCTGCTGCATTGCCCATGTTACGGTGCAGAGGCGCTGCGTCGCCAATTTGTACGTTAAAGCTTCAAGATAGATGTTTTCCTGCATGATGCGGGAAAATGCACACGGCAGTATCTGAATTAATTCGCAGTCGGTCAATGTGTCGATATAAATGTCGAAAGTAATATCCCGGATGACGCAGGAAGCGGACAAAATACAGATATCGCCTGTATTCAAGCGGTAAAGTGTTATTTCTTTGCCCTGTTCAGATAAAGTGTAAACGCGCAGTGTTCCCTGTTTAATGATTAAAATACCGCTGCAGCCGGCGGATGTATTTTGAATGAGCGAATTCTTTTTTACGGAAAGTAAAGAAGCATTGTCAATAATAATCTGCTGCTGGCTTGAAGTAAGTTTATCCCAAGCGGGAAAATGGGAACTTAATAATTCATGTTGGTTTTTATTCAGCATATGTTCACCTGGATTTTATATTAATATTGAAAAGCATAGGCAGTTTATTCGCCAATTCATATAGAGGTGTGCTGTCTTTTCTTGTCATGGTCAGAATAAGAGCACCTTCTGTTAGAATAACGGCATTCATGGCAAAAAAATCGGCTGTGTCCGGTTCAATGCCGTATTGAATGAATTTTTGCCGATAAATGGACTGCATATGAGCGAAAATTTCCTGACAGCGGGTACGTATTAATTCATTAGAAGAAAAAGTTTCCAAAGCAATTAAGCTGATGGATATATTATCTTTATCCTCACGCGGATTATCAATATCTTCCTGGACTTTTTGCGCAATGTATTGCAAATGCTTTTGAAATCCTTTGAGAGGATTGTCATACTGGGATAAAGTATCGGTTATTTCATTATATATTTTCTGTGCCGTCAGTTCTAAGGATTCGATGGCGAGCTGTTCTTTGCCGTGCGGAAAATAATAATATAGTGAACCTTTCGGAGCACGGCTTTTTTGAAGAATTTCATTTATGCCGGTGGCGTGATATCCTTTATTGGCAAATAAAACGGAAGCAGTATGCAGAAACATTTCTTTTGTCGTATTTTTCATGAATGTAACCTGCCTTTAGATTTTTTCTGATTTTTTGACGTATTTTTTAGTAATGATGAGGAAGATGCAAAATGCAACGATTTCCGCCAGAGCGATGACAAGTGCAGTCGGAACGGCTGTACTGCCACCGCCTATACCGACAATCGGAGCTACAAGGCTTCCGGAAATGCTGGAAAAAAATCCGAGTAGAGCAGAAGCACTGCCTGCTACTTTTTTCTGTGTCTGCATGGCAAGTGAGAAACTGGTGGCACCGGTAATGGCAAGTGAAGTTTCCGACAGCAACAGAAATACAATTAAAATATAGATATTCAGGTCAAGTAAAACACCTATTAAGAATAAGACACCGAAAAATACGCCTTGACATAAACCGATAAACAGCAATTTATCGTCAGCGACACGGCCTGTTAAAATATTGGTCAGTTTGCCGAAACACATCATGCCGACACCGACAAAGGCGAATACGAAAGAAAACTGCTGCGGACTAAAGCCGTAGATACCCTGCAGAATAAAAGGCATACCGGAAATGTAAGCGAACAGCGAGCAGAAAATGAAAAATTGAATGGCACATAAACTGGCAAAATAAGGACGGGCGCACAAGCTGAAAAATATTTTCAGGACTTGGGAAAGATTGCCGCGAATACGTTTTTCTTTCGGCAGACTTTCTTTGTATTTGCATGCGGAAAGTACGATTATAATCAGGCTGGCAAATGCCAGGATGACGAAAACGCTTGTCCACGGGAAAAATAAGAGAAGCTGTCCGCCGAGTACTGGTGCAATAATCGGAGCGATACCTTGAATAATCATTACCGTTGACAGAAATTTTGTCAGCATGGTGCCGCTGTAAACGTCACTGGCAATGGCACGACCGATTACGAGTGCGGAAGAAGCAGCAAAGCCGCCGATTAAGCGGGCAAAAATGAACAGATGGATAGACGGTGAGACAATGCAGGCGATAACGGAAATCGTAAAAAAAACCAAACTGAAAATAAGCGGTTTCTGTCTGCCGTAAATATCACTTAATGGACCAGCAATAATCTGTCCGACGGCAAGACCGATGAGCCATGTTGTTATGGTCAGCTGAACCATAGAGGGAGTAGTGGAAAAATACATGGTAATTTCCGGAAATGCCGGCAGGTACATATCGGTGGCCAGTGGTCCTATTGAACAGATTAAGGCTAAAAGCGTGATTAAAAAAGTATTATTATTAGAAGTAATCGTCGGTTGATTGATAACTTTATCCATAAAAATCCTTCTTTCTTACAATATAATAAAATTTAATTATAACAATCGGTCTATATAATTATATAGCAAAAAATAAAAGTAAAGTCAATGAGACTTTACTTTTTCTTTGTTTTAAAAATGTTTTTTATCCAGACACTGTTGTCGATTAAATGGACAATCATAAAAATAATCATAATATAACCGCAGTAGATATGAAAATTCTTCATCAGCTTTCTGTCGAACAAAGCTATATGGAAATCCATACAGATACCCGTTACGGCGATTATGAAAAAAACAACAGCCAGAACGAAGAATGTCAGACGCATACGAGGTAACTTGTTCATCTAAATCCCTTCTTTTTTCAGTGATAAATATTAATTGTGTTGATAAAATATTGTGCTGATAAAATTTAAAGAAAAAATTTTTAAAAGTGCCAGTTCGGCACAATATAATATAAAAAGAAATGCCTTAATTCGTAGCTCGCTTAGAAATTTATTATAAATAATTATACTACTTTTTTATTAGATGAAAATTAAAATTTTTTTAAAATCAGATTAAGTATTACAAAAACTTCACACGGTTTTTATAAAAGCATCACATACGTATAATACAATAAACACAGTGTTCATATTTATAAAAGGAGCTGGGTTTTATATGTTTAGTTTAAAAAAGGGTAAAAAAAGAATGTTGGCTCTCTGCCTCACTGCGGCATTGAGTGTAGGCTCATTAACGGCTTATGCAGCTACTGAGTATTGGAATGATGCTTCAACAGTGCCGGGTTATACGACAAAAACGGTAGTATCGCAAAATACTGACTGGGCACAATGGAAAGCCAACTGGGACAAAATTAAATCTAATCATGAACAGGTTGCGCTTACTCCTGGTGCAGATTTTTCAAAACTCAATTTTGGATGGTATTCCAAAACGAAAGTCAATGAAGCTGTGGTAAGAGTTGCTGATAATAAGGAAATGAACAATGCCAAAGAATTTAAGGGTACTTGTCAGGCCGGTACAGTAATCGGCGGCGTGCAGTATTATACGAATAAAGTAACTGCTGACGGTTTTAAGCCGAACAGTACATATTACTATCAGGTACAGATAAACGGTCAATGGCAGGATGTACATGAATACAAAACGGGTGACCCGCACAATTTCAGTTTTATGTATGTAGGTGACCCTCAGATTGGTGCTTCTAAAGGACAAGTTCCGTCTGACGGCAGTGAAAAGCAGTCCGGCGATATAGCGGCAAGAAATGATGCGTTCAACTGGAATAAAACTATGAACAGCGCACTTGCACAGCATCCGGAAATCAACTTCCTCGTTTCTCCTGGTGACCAGATTAACGAACCGGCCGGTGATGGCGATGCAAGCAAATTGCAGCAGCAGGAAGCTGAATATGCAGGATATCTTTCTGCAACGGCATTCCGCAATTTACCGCAGGCCGTAGCAATCGGTAATCATGACTGTCTGACTCCGGGCTGGCAGAACCACTTTAATGCGCCGAACATGTTCACGGAAGAAGCTAATCCGACGGCAGCAGGTCATGGATATTATTATACTTATGGCAGTGCACTGTTCATCGTTATCAATGCCAATAACTACAATGCAGCAGACCATAAAGCATTAGTTGAAAAAGCCGTAAAAGCAAATCCAAATGCTAAATGGCGTATTGTCGTGATGCACCAGGATATTTACGGCAGTGGTTTAGACCATTCCGACTCCGATGGTATCATTTTGCGCAATCAGTTGACACCTATTTTTGATGCCAACGATATCGATGTAGTATTACAGGGTCATGACCATACGTATGCCCGTACTTATCAGCTTACAAGCAAACCTGGTCAGTATGACAGCTTTGATGAATTCAAGGTAGCAGGTCAGCATGGTCAGAACCATAACATTTTAGATGAACGATTAAAAGCAGATAAAGCGTTCAAAGATTATTATGAATCTCAGAACCGCTGCTATACGATTGCTGATATGAAACAAGGCACACTTGTAAATCCTGACGGCGTATTCTATATGACATCAAACTCTGCAACAGGTTCTAAATTTTATAATCTGATTGAACAGAAACAAGATTATGTAGCAGCTCGCAGCCAGACATGGAGACCGACTTATTCCGTAATCAATATCACGGATGAAAAATTCACTATTAACACATATGATGCAGAAACAGGTACACCAATTGACCAATCTTATAGCATCATTAAAAAATAATAAATTAAGCAGATAATATATAATTAACTGCGGCGAAGTATAATTGCTTTACCGCAGTTTTCTTTTAAAAAATTTTATTTATTTTAGAGGAGCTTGGCATTAGATGATGAAATTAGCAAAAAATATTTGGGTCAGAGGCATAATTATCGTCATGGTTTTAGCGGCTGGAATATTATTCCTGCAATCGTATAATCAGGTGGAAAAACCGACTTTAATAAATACGGAAGGAAGAACTTTTGAAAAAGCTACAGTGGTAGAGATTTTAAAGGATAATTTACAGGAAGACGGCAGTCGTGTCGGCGACCAGGTCGTAATGCTTCAGATGGAAACGGGACCGCAGGCAGGAAAAATGGTGGAGGCAAACAGTCCGAACGGACTTTTATTTGGTACAGTGTGCAGACCGGGGCTTGAAGTAATAACTATTTCCAGTGTAGTAGGGCAACTTGATGTAACAACTGTGTATAATGTCGACCGCTCTATGCCGATTTATATTTTTATCGGTACATTCCTTATTCTGCTTTGCGTAATCGGCGGCGAGAAAGGCGTGAAATCAGCAGTTGCACTGATTTTTAGCTTTGTCTGCTTCGTATTTTTATTTTTCCCGATGATTATGAAGGGAAATTCGCCGTTCTTTGCAGCAATTTTAACTTCCAGTATTGTTATAGCGGCTACTATCTGTCTTATTAATGGCTTTACCGTGAAGGCTCTGTCGGCGATTATTTCAACTTTTTTAGGACTTTTGACGGCAGGACTGGCAGCGGATATTTTCGGTTATTTCACATCTTTGTCGGGCTATAATGTATCAAATATTGAAGCTCTTTTATTTGTCGGACAGAATACACTCATTGATGTAGGGCAGCTTTTGTTTGCCGGTGTGCTGTTTGCAAGTTTGGGAGCTGTAATGGATATTGCTATGGATATTTCATCTGCTGTGCATGAAGTGCATCAGAAAAACCCGTCACTTACAAAGAAGGAACTGTTTAAAAGCGGCATGAATGTCGGCCGTGATGTTATGGGAACGATGGCGACGACTTTAATTCTGGCATTTTTCGGCGGTTCACTGGGTGTATGGGTACTTGACTATGTTTATGATTTACCGTATTTGCAGCTGATAAATTCCAATTCCATCGGTATTGAAATCATGCAGGGAATATCGGGCAGTTTCGGCGTGATTTTTACAGTGCCGATTGTAGCGTTTTTCTCGGCATGGCTGCCGCATTATTTAGAGAAAAAAGTGCATTAAATTATTGCATAAAAATTAATTTAATGATATCATAAACGTAGATAATGTTCGGTTGAAGAATACGGGAGAGACCGCAAGGCGCCGAAGGTGAAAGAGGCACAAACTCTCAGGCAAAAGGACCGTATTTGGACGATACTCTGGAAAGCATTTTTTGCACCGAAGAAGTTAAATCTTTCAGGTTACAAAGACAGAGCGCATGAAATTTTATTTTCATGCGCTCTTTTTATGTTTTTCAGACGCCTAAATACAAGGAGGCGTAAATAATGAATTTATTGGAAACTTTAACAAATGTTGACCCGCAGGTACAAGAAGCAATCGATATGGAACTGAACAGACAACGCAATAAACTGGAAATGATTGCTTCGGAAAATATTGTAAGCAGTGCTGTAATGCAGGCGCAGGGCAGTATTTTAACAAATAAGTATGCTGAAGGCTATCCGGGCAAACGTTATTACGGTGGTTGCGAATATGTGGATATTGTGGAACAGCTGGCAATCGACCGTGCCAAAGAACTGTTCGGTGCGCAGTATGCCAATGTTCAGCCCCATTCGGGAGCACAGGCGAATACCGCTGTATTTTTTGCTCTTTTAAATCCCGGCGATACTATTTTGGGCATGAATTTAACGGACGGCGGACATTTGACGCACGGCAGTCCGGTTAATATTTCCGGTAAATATTTTAAAATTGTTCCGTACGGTGTAGACAAGGAAACGGAACGCATTGATTATGATAAGCTTGAAGAATTGGCAAGACAGCATAAGCCGAAACTGATTATCGGCGGTGCAAGTGCATATTCCCGTATAATAGATTTTGAACGCATGGCACAGATAGCAAAATCGGTAGGGGCATATTTAATGGTGGATATGGCGCATATTGCAGGGCTTGTGGCGGCAGGACTTCATCCAAATCCTGTACCGTATGCTGACGTGGTGACGACGACAACGCATAAAACGCTTCGCGGTCCGCGCGGCGGTCTGATTTTATGCCGTGATGCCGAATTCGGCAAACAGTTTAATAAAGCTATTTTCCCGGGCATTCAGGGCGGCCCTTTAATGCACATCGTAGCAGCCAAAGCCGTTGCTTTTAAAGAAGCACTCAGCGATGAATTCAAAGCATATCAGCAGCAGGTTATTAAAAATGCTGCGGCATTGGCTGATGAACTGATGCAGAAAGGTTTCAGAATTGTATCGGGCGGCACGGATAATCATTTAATGCTTGTAGATTTGCGTTCTAAAAATATTACGGGTAAAGAAGCGCAGAATTTACTTGACGATATTGGTATAACAGCAAATAAAAATACAATTCCGTTTGAACCGCTCAGTCCGTTCGTAACAAGCGGTATACGTCTCGGCACGCCGGCACTTACGACGAGAGGTTTGAAAGAAACGGATATCCGCGAGGTTGCCGATATTATTGCTGATGTTATTGAAAATCGTAGCGATGAAGCGATAGTTGCTAAAGCAAAAGAAAAAGTGGCTGACATCTGCAAGAGATTTCCGCTTTATTAAAAATAATAAATAAATTTAAAAGAAAGGAAAAACTATTAAAAATATTATATAATATTTTTAGTAGTAGAAATAAAAATGGAATTATTAAGAACACCTTTATATGAAGAACATGTTAAATGCGGTGGCAAAATGGTACCGTTTGCCGGCTATGAACTGCCGGTGCAGTACGGTACGGGAGTAATTAAGGAACATATGGCAGTTCGCAGTGCCTGCGGAATGTTTGACGTTTCACATATGGGCGAAATCATCTGTGAAGGCGAAGATGCGCTGGCTAATATTAATATGCTTCTTACGAACAACTATACGGATTTGCAGGACAATCATGCACGTTATAGTCCGATGTGCAACGAAAATGGCGGCATTGTTGACGATTTGATTGTATATAAAAAACAGGATAATAAATATTTTATTGTAGTGAATGCAGCCAATAAGGATAAAGATTTTAATTGGATGAAAAATCATGCGTTCGGCAAGGTTGAATTTAAGAATGTATCGGCAGATTATGCGCAAATAGCGCTTCAGGGACCGAACAGTGAGGCTGTACTGGCACATTTGACAAAAGACATTCCGGAAAAATACTATACGTGTATTTTCGGAGCGAAGATAGATGATATTAACTGTATTATTTCCCGCACCGGCTATACGGGAGAGGACGGCTTTGAGATTTACGTGGAAAGCCGTTATGCTGCGGCAATCTGGAATTTGCTGTTGGAAAACGGCAAAGAAGAAGGATTAATTCCGTGCGGACTTGGAGCACGTGATACGCTTCGTCTGGAAGCTGCTATGCCGCTTTACGGTCATGAAATGAATGATGAAATTTCGCCAAAAGAAGCGGGACTGGGAATTTTCGTAAAAATGGATAAAGCTGATTTTATCGGCAAAAAGGCATTGGAAGAAAAAGGTGTACCGACAAGACGGCGTGTTGGACTTAAAGTTACAGGCAAAGGCATTATCCGTGAAGCACAGGAAGTATTTGTCGGAGATAAAAAAATCGGTATAACGACTTCCGGTACGCATTGTCCGTATTTAAAACAGGCTGTAGCGCTGGCAATTGTGGATACAAATTATAAAGATGTGGGTACGAAAGTTCAGGTAAATGTGCGTGGCCGCATGGTAGAGGCAGAGATTATTAAACTGCCGTTTTATAAAAGAAGTAAATAATATGAATTTCAGGAGGATATGAAAATGAATTTTCCAGAAGAATTAATGTATGTAAAATCACATGAATGGATTAAAAATAACGGAGACGGAACATATTTAATCGGTATTACGGATTATGCGCAGGATGCACTCGGTGATTTGGTATTTGTAAATCTGCCAGAAGAAGGCGACAGCGTGGAAAAAGGCGAAACTTTTGCCGATGTAGAGTCTGTTAAAGCTGTTTCGGATGTATTTTCTCCTGTTACGGCCGTAATTGAAGCTGTAAACGAAGAACTGGCCGACGACCCGGCACAGATTAACAGCGACCCGTACGGTGCATGGTTTATTAAGGTTAATAATCTGACGGACCATGAAGAACTTTTGAGTGCTAAGGAATATGAAGAATTTGTAGCTACACTTGATTAATGCAAATCTTGAGGTGATGGCATGGGAACTTATATACCAAACAGCGAACAGGAAAAACAGGAACTGTTGAATGCCTGCGGTTTTAAAGATTATGCAGCGATGTTCGCTGATATACCGGAAAGCGTATTTTTAAAAAATGGGCTTAATCTGCCAGAAGGTATGGCGGAGCTTGCCGTAAAACGCAAAATGGAAGATTTGGCCTGCCAAAATAAAGTTTATCGGCATATTTTCCGCGGTGCAGGTGCATATAATCATTATATTCCGTCTGCCGTGAAAGCGATTACGAGTAAGGAAGAATTTATTACAGCATATACGCCGTATCAGGCCGAAATAAGCCAAGGAATTTTGCAGGCGGTATTTGAATTTCAGACAATGATTTGCGAACTTACCGGCATGGATGTAGCCAATGCCTCTGTGTATGACGGAGCAACGGCAGCAGCAGAAGCGGTGGCAATGTGCCATGAAAGAAAACGCAAAAATACTGTTTATGTATCCGAAACGGTTAATCCTCAGGTTATAGAGGTAATAAAAACGTATTGTTTCGGCAAGGATATTGAAGTGAAAACCGTACCGTCCAAAGACGGCGTAACGGATATAGATGCACTAAAACAGATGATGGATAAGGAAGCCAGCTGTTTTTATCTACAGCAGCCGAACTATTACGGAAATATTGAAGAGGCTGAGGCTTTAGGCGAAGTAGCACACAATGTGAAAGCAAAATTCATTATGGGAATAAATCCGGTTGCCGCAGCTGTAATTCAGACTCCGGCAGAAGCAGGAGCCGATATTGCCGTGGGAGAAGGACAGCCGCTCGGTCTTCCGCTCGGTTTCGGCGGACCGTATCTCGGTTTTATGGCAACTACGAATAAAATGATGCGCAAGCTGCCGGGCAGATTAGTCGGACAGACGGTTGACGTGGACGGTAAACGGGCATTCGTTTTGACGCTTCAGGCGCGTGAACAGCATATTCGCCGCGAAAAAGCCAGCTCTAATGTATGTTCCAATCAGCAGCTATGTGCATTGACTGCATCTGTTTATATGGCGACTATGGGAACGGACGGTTTGCAGGAAGTGGCAAAACAGTGCGTTGCAAAGGCGCATTATTTGGCAGCCAAATTGCAGGAAGCAGGCTTGAATTTAAAATATGATAAGGAATATTTCCATGAATTTGTAACTGTTTCCGCTAAAAAGTCACAGGATATCCTGAATAAGCTGAATGAAAACGGTATTTTAGGCGGACTTATGCTGAATGAACAGGAAATACTGTGGTGTGCAACGGAAATGAATACGAAAGAAGAAATTGACGCATTGGCGGCATTGGTGAAAGAGGTGTGAATATGGAACTGATTTTTGAAAAGAGTACGAAAGGCCATAAATGTACAATATTACCACCTTGCGACGTGCCGACAGTAGAAATTAAATCTAAACGCGGCATTGCACTGAATTTGCCTGAGCTGTCGGAAAATGAATTGAGCCGTCATTATACAGAACTTGCGGAAAATACGCACGGTGTGAATAACGGTTTTTATCCGCTCGGTTCGTGCACGATGAAATACAATCCGAAAATAGATGAAGAAGTAGCAGGTCTTGCAGGTTTCAGAGATATTCATCCGCTTCAGCCGGAAGAAAGCGTGCAGGGCGCTTTAAAAGTAATATCTTTAGCAAACGAATACTTGAACGAAATCACAGGTATGGATGCAATGACATTTCAGCCGGCAGCAGGTGCGCACGGTGAATTTTCCGGACTTTTACTGATTAAAGCATATCATAGAAGCCGCAATGATGATAAACGCAAAAAGATAATTGTGCCGGACTCGGCTCACGGTACTAATCCGGCAAGTGCGGCTATGGCTGATTATGAAGTCGTATCCATTCCGTCATCAGCTGACGGCTGCGTCGATTTGGAAGCCCTGAAAGCCGTACTTGATGATGAAGTGGCGGGACTTATGCTCACTAATCCGAATACGGTCGGCATTTTTGATAAAAATATTCTGGAGATAACGCGTCTTGTACATGAAGCCGGCGGTCTGTGCTATTACGACGGTGCAAACCTGAATGCTGTAATGGGCTGGGTTCGTCCGGGCGATATGGGATTTGATGTTGTTCATCTCAATCTGCACAAAACTTTTGCCACACCGCATGGCGGCGGCGGGCCGGGTAGCGGTCCTATCGGCTGTAAAAAATTCTTAGCTGAATTTCTGCCGGGTTATAAAGTGACGGAGCAGAATGAAAAATTGTCGCTGCAGCGTTATGAACAATCCTACGGTATGGTTAAAGAGTTCTACGGTCATTTTCTGGTGGTCCTGAAAGCGTTGACTTATATTATGACGTTGGGAAAAGAAGGCATACGCGATGCCTCGGCCAATGCTGTACTTAATGCCAATTATATGAAACAGCAGCTTAGTGATACTTTCGATATGGCATATGACGGTATTTGTATGCACGAATTTGTTATGACGCTGGAAAAACTGAAACATGAATACAATGTTTCAGCACTTGATGTGGCGAAAGCCATGCTTGATTACGGCATGCATCCGCCGACAATGTACTTCCCGCTTATTGTGCATGAAGCTTTAATGGTGGAACCGACGGAAACCGAAAGTAAAATGGAACTTGATAAGGCAGTTGCTATTTATAAGGAAATTTATCAGACAGCCGTAAATACGCCGGAAATAATGCATGATATGCCGATGAATACAGCGGTCCGCAGACTGGATGAAGTTTTAGCGGCGCGTAAACCTGTTTTACGTTATGAGTTTGCCGATGATAAATAAGATAAAAATTTACGATAACGCTTCGTTAAATCCTTATCATAATTTAGCGGTAGAAGAATATCTGATGATGCGTGCAGGCGATAGTGAATTGATTGTTTATCTGTGGCAGAATGAACATACAATTGTCATAGGACGTAATCAGAATGTGTGGCAGGAATGCAAAGTCAGCGAGTTTACAAAGGACGGCGGCAGAATTGTCCGCCGTCTTTCCGGTGGCGGGGCTGTATATCATGATTTAGGCAATCTGAATTTTACTTTTTGCGTGAAAAAGGCAGATTATGATGTAGATAAACAGTTGGAAGTAATACTTACGGCAGTACAGCTGTTGGGCATAAATGCACGAAAGACAGGAAGAAATGATATTACCATTGAAGGAAGAAAATTTTCCGGCAATGCTTTTTATAGGACAGGACAATACTGCTATCACCACGGAACACTGCTTTTGGATGCTGATACGGAAAAAATGGTGCAGTATCTCAATGTGGATACGGCCAAACTGCAATCTAAAGGAGTGTCGTCCGTTAAGGCGAGAGTTACGAATTTAAAAAATTATTGTGCAGATATAAATCGAAGATTAATTACAGAAAAGATAAAAACTGCTTTAAAAAATGTATATGAATGCGATATAGGGATAATAAAAGATACGGATTTGAATGAGAATGAAATAATACGACTGGAAAACAAATTCAGTGACTGGAATTGGATTTTCGGCAGAAAAATACCGTTTACCAATCAAATCAGCCGCAGATTTGTCTGGGGCAATATGGATATCCATATTGTCGTAGATGAAGGAAGGATACGGGATATAGAAATTTATTCCGATATGCTGGAACAGGATTTCATTCCGAAAATGAAAGATATATTGAAAAACTGCCGTTACGATAAAAATATAATTGCAGAAAAAATGATAATGATGCAGGAAGGATATTTATCGCAACAGCAAATGCAGGATATAATTGAATTAATAAAGGAAAAATTATAAGCAGGGGGTGCAAGATGGAAAAGTTTGATTTGGCAATTATCGGTGCAGGTCCGGGCGGATACGAAGCGGCGGATTTTGCGGCAAGACACGGTTTGAAAACCGTTCTGATTGAAAAAAGCAATCTTGGCGGTACGTGTTTAAATAGCGGATGTATACCGACGAAAACACTTCTGCATACGGCTGATTTGTATCATGAAGTTAAAACTCAGGCGGAGAAAATCGGTTTGAGTTATGATGAATTTTCTTTTGATATGACGAAAATGCAAGAACGCAAAGAAGATGTTTTAAATACACTGCGTGAAGGTATTGCTAAACTCATGAAAATGCGCAAGATAACTGTACTGAAGGGTACAGCTGCAATCATCGGCAAACATGAAATCAGCGTAGCGAGTGAAACTGAAACACAAGTTATTGAAGCAGATAAAATTCTCATTACGACAGGTTCTGTGCCAGCAGTACCGCCGATTGAAGGCGCACAGCTTGCCGTGACGAGTGATGAGCTTTTAAACAGTGATAAAGCATATGATGAATTAATTATTATCGGCGGCGGTGTTATCGGTATTGAATTTGCGTCATTGTACACGGCACTGGGAAAAAAAGTAACCATTATTGAAGCACTTGACAGAATTTTAGCGAATATGGATAAAGAATTTGCTCAGAGCCTTAAAATGCTGCTGACAAAACAGGGGGCTCAAATTCATGTAAAATCCATGGTAACGAAAATTGAACAGCAAGACGGCAGATACATCTGCCATTATACGGAAAAGGATAAAGAATATACAGTGCAGGCTGACTGTGTTTTAATGGCAGTGGGACGCCGTCCATACAGCGCAGGTTTATTCGGCGAAGGCTTCATGGTAGAGACTGACAGAGGTAAAATTAAAGTAAATGAATTTTATCAGACTTCAATGAATAATATTTATGCGGCGGGCGATGTGATTGGCGGTATTCAGCTGGCACACACGGCAACGGCTGAAGCGATTAATGCTGTATGTCATATGTTGGGCAGACAGCCGGCTTATGATACGGCTTTAATTCCAAGCTGTGTATATACAAGTCCGGAGATTGCCAGCGTCGGCATGACCGCTGATGAAGCGAAAAAGCTCGGCAAAAAGGTAATTACGCTGAAATATGCAATGGGAGCAAACGGCAAGACAGTACTTTCCCTGCAGGAACGCAGTTTTATAAAAGTGATTGCCGAACCGGAAACGGAAAAAATTCTCGGAGCACAGCTCATGTGTGCAAGAGCAACCGATATGATAAGTCAGTTTACGCAGGCGATTGCCAATAATCTGACGCTTAAAGATATGGGCAAAGTGATTTATCCGCACCCGACATTCAGCGAAGCAATCGGCAAAACAGTTGAACAGTAAATAAAAAGACTATGACAGAAGATTTTTGTCATAGTCTTTTTTTGAAAGATAAATTTCTATTTACCGATTTCTTTGCTTTTGAAGAAATCGGTTTAAAGAAACTATCTATTTGGCATAATATAAGAAAAAAGAGGTTATTTATTAATTTATTTTTATATTATGCCAGGCAATTTTTCTTTGAACGCAAAGAAAAGTTGCCGAAAAAGAAACTCTCAGGTTCGTAGACCGCTTAGAAATTTTCCTTTGAAGATAAAGAATTTTTATCTGTAACGTCCAAAAACTCGCTTACGCTCAAACAGTTTGGACTAAAACCATAGATAAAAAATCTTTATCTCCAATAGCCTTACGGCTACCAGAAAATATTCTAAAATACGGAATATAGTTTCAGCATGATTAGCGATTTATCGTGTTTACCATTTCATTTTAAATTTGCTGTTATTGAGTTAAATGCTAATAGGACATAATTTAAGCTACAACTGGATACCGGAAGGCACGAGCCAAATTCCAAGCGTTTCGAGCGTTTTGTCGACTGGATTTATAAAAGAGCCTCGAAGGCTCGCCCAGTGCAGCGTAAGCGAAACGTTAAAAAATGTTTCTTTTTGGTTCATTTTTCTTTGCATCAAAGAAAAATGAACAGTATTTAAAGATGTTCGATAAAGTTCTTTATACGGGCAAGTGCCGTACTGATATTATCAATGGATGTTGCATAGGAGGCGCGGATAAAGCCTTCGCCGCAGGCTCCGAATGCCGTTCCCGGAATAACTGCAACGTGCTGGCGGATGAGCAGCTGCTCGGCAAAATCTTCGGAGGTAAGACCGGTTGAGGTTATATCAGGGAAGATGTAGAATGCGCCTTTCGGTTCAAACGTTTTCAGTCCCATGCTCGTAAAACCTTCGTAAATGAGACGGCGACGACGGTCGTATTCGGCCACCATTTTTTTCATGTGCTTTTCACCGTGGCGGATGGCTTCAAGCCCTGCAATCTGTGCTGTAATCGGCGCGCAAATCATGGTGTACTGATGGATTTTGTTCATGGCATCGATGACAGGTTCGGGCGCAAGAGCGTAACCGAGCCGCCAGCCGGTCATGGCATATGCCTTGGAAAAACCGTTGAGCAGTATGGTGCGTTCCTTCATGCCAGGCAGGGAGGAAAAACAGATATGCTGCCGGTCGCCGTAAGTCAAATCGCCGTAAATTTCATCGGACATGACGATTAAATCATGTTTTTCGGCAAAGTGTGCCAGCGTTATTAATTCATTTTTTTCTAAAATTGTACCTGTAGGATTGTTTGGATAGCCGATTAAAAGGACTTTTGTCTTATCGGTTACGTATTGCTCTAAATCCTCCGGCGTAACTTTAAATTCATTGGCTGGACTTGTCGGTACGGCAATCGGTTTTCCGCCTGCAAGCGTGGCACAGGCAGCGTATGATACGTAGCACGGTTCCGGTATCAGGATTTCATCACCGGGATTTATTACGGCACGCATGGCAAGGTCGACGGCTTCGCTTACACCGACCGTTACGATTACATCCGTTTCCGGGTCGTATTTTACGTCAAAATTTTTGTCATACATATGAGTGATGGCATGACGCAGTTCAAACATGCCTTTGTTGCTTGTATAGGAAGTATAACCGCGTTCCAAGCCGTAAACGCAGCTTTCACGGATATTCCACGGCGTTACGAAATCTGGTTCGCCGATGCCGAGGCTGATTACATCGTCCATAGTGGAAGCGATATCAAAGAAACGGCGGATACCGGAATGTTTTGTTGCCTGTACCGTATTAGATAAATATTCGTTCCAAATCATGGCGTAATCACCAGCCTATGGTCTTTTTCCTTATCATCGATGATGATGCCGTCTTTTTTATAAGCTTTCAGCATGAAATGGCTGCGCGTGGAAGTTACGCCTTCAATGGTGGAAAGACGACGGGCTACAAAATCGGCGATATTATTCAATGTTTTACCTTCAATAATAACGAGTAGGTCGAAACTGCCGGACATGAGATAGACGGTTTTAACTTCGTCAAAACGGTAAATGCGCTCAGCAATCGCATCAAAACCGAATTCACGCTGCGGTGTAACATTTACTTCAATTATGGCTGTTACCGTGTTATCACCGTATTTATGCCAGTTAATCATAGTATTGTAGCCAAGAATAATTTTATTTTTTTCCAGTTTTTTCATTTGCTCTTCTACTTCATATTCACTGCGTCCGAGCATAGTTGCTAAATCTTTTACGCTGCGGCGCGCATCGTGTTCTAAAAGTTCTAGAAGTTCACGCATTTACAATCACTCCAATTTAGAAATTTATTGACGGATGAGCAAAAAAATAAGCCCTCATCCGATAAAGGACGAGGGCTTTCCCGTGGTACCACCTTAGTTAGCATTAAACTCACTTTAAGCCGTTATCGCTGGCACAGCGTCCGGTTTTGCCGGATACTCACGGGTAGCTTTCCAATTTATCAACTTAACAGCTTTCACCGACCGCTGTCTCTCTGAAAGTTATATAAATTGTACTTTTCCGCTCATTGCATTGCAATATATATTGTATTTATGTTATCACAATATCATATAATAAATCAAGAAGTTTTTTGGTAATAGACATGCAAGAAATAAAAAAAATTGCCGCATGCAATGTGTCCGTTGCGGCAATTATCAATTATTATATAATTAAAGGAAAAGGTGCAAAATGAGGTAAACAATACCACTTAAAATTGCTGAGCACGGAATAGTCATAATCCATGCCGTAAGCATTTGACGGGCAACGTCCCAATGTACAGCTTTTACGCGTTGAGCGGCACCGACACCCATAATGGAACCGGAAACTACGTGCGTTGTGGATACCGGCAGGTGCAGAAGCGTTGCGCCGAAA
Organism: uncultured Megamonas sp.; assembly: GCA_900554895.1. Taxonomy (GTDB): domain Bacteria; phylum Bacillota; class Negativicutes; order Selenomonadales; family Selenomonadaceae; genus Megamonas; species Megamonas gallistercoris. The sequence continues at coordinate 19,318 of USIX01000010.1, forward strand.
ATAACGATAGCGGAGTTCAGGTCTGCGGAGAAACCGTGTACAGGCTGCATGCGGAAAATTTTGCCGCCAACAGTTCTGATGATTTTCCAGCCGCCGACGGATGTACCGAGCGCCATGGCAAAAGCACAGAGCAGTTTTACGTACATCGGCACGTCAAATGAACCGATATAGCCGCCGCTTAAAAGAGCGAGCGTGATGATACCCATGGATTTCTGCGCATCGTTGGAACCATGAGCAAATGCCATGAGTGCAGCGGAAACGACCTGAAGTCTGTTACAGTTATCGTTAACAGTGGCAGGTTTCATAGCATGGCAGATGGCAAAGATTACATGAAGTGTTATCCAGCCTACAACGAGAGCTACGATAGGAGAAAGTACAAGGGATAAGAAAATATTCAAAATACCGTAACCGTTTAATCCCATAAAGCCGACGGAGAAGATGACAGCACCAATGATGCCGCCGACAAGTGCATGGGAGGAACTGCTCGGCATACCGAACCACCAGGTGATTAAGTTCCAGATGATAGCACCTGACAGTGCGGCAATAATGATGACTTCATTTACCATGGAAGCCGATTGAACGATATCACCGCCGATTGTTTTGGCAACGCCCGTACTAATCATAGCACCGGCAAAGTTCAATACAGCTGACATGATGATGGCAACAGCAGGCGGTATGGCACGTGTGGATACGCATGTTGCGATGGCATTAGCAGTATCGTGGAAACCGTTTACAAAGTCGAATATAAGAGCTAAGGCAATAACGATAAATATTAATACGGATGCTTGCTCAAGCATATTTCATAACAACTCCTTTTAATGTGTCGGAAATATGTTTAGTCTGGTCAAGCGTATCTTCTAAACATTGGAGAATATCTTTCCATTTAATGAGGGCAATAGCATCTTTTTCCATTTTGAATAAAGACGTCATTTCTTTACGATATACAGTATCGCCTTCGATTTCGTATCTTAAAATGCGGTTGGTGGCTTCTAAAATTTCAATTTGGTTAGAACGGATATTTTTTAAGAGGGAAGTGGCTTTTACAAGTTCTTCTGTTGCTTGGATTAAAAGGTTAGTAAGCTTAACTGGACCGTCCGTTTTCGGCTGACCAACTTCATACATGATTACGCGTTCCAGACAGCCGTGAACGTTGTCAACACCGTCATCTAAACCGTAGGAGAGAGCAAAAATATCTTCACGGTCAATAGGTGTGATGAAAATCTGATTTAATCTCTGAACTGTATCAGCCGTAACTTTATCGGCCTGATGTTCAATTTCTCTGATTTCATCCATTTTGCTGTGAGCTATGCTGTAGTTTTCCATAACGTCGTGCATAACTTTAGCACCTTCATGAAAATATTTAGCCTGTTGGTTGAGCATGTCAAAAAATTCGTAGTGTTTGTTTCCAATATCAAACATGATATATCCTCCAATAAAATAATTTAACTTACAGAAAGAAAGTATAAAACTCAATTAAGAAGAATATATAATAACAAAGTTAAATTCATGTAAAAAAGAAGTTAAATCTTGGCAAAATGAGAAAATGTGTTTATGGGAAAAAATCGCATATATAGTTGGCTAAGCAGATTAAATAATGGACATTATTAATATTCTAAGGTAAAATATAGGTGAGTTTTTTTCTTAATTTACAGGAGGTATAAAAGTGTCAGTAAAAAGATTATACGTTGAAAAACGCCAGGGTTTTGATGTTCAGGCACAGAAACTCTATGCCGATTTAAAAGAAATGTTTAAATTGGACGGAGTGGAAAATGTGCGAGTTATCCGTCGTTATGATATTGAAGGATTGACGGATGCGGAGTATGAGCAGACAAAACCCGTTGTATTTTATGAACCACCGGTAGATGTAATTTATGAAGAAGAATTGCCGCAGATTGAAAATTGCCGCATGTTTGCAGTGGAAGCGCTGCCGGGGCAGTTTGACCAGACGGCGGATTCTGCTGCGCAGTGTGTTCAGCTTGTTACACAGAAAGAACGTCCTGTTATTCGCAGTGCTAAAGTCATTGTTTTAGTAGGTAACATAGATGATGAAACTTTTATACAGATAAAACATTATTGTATCAATGCCGTGGAATCGCGTGAAGCATCTTTTGCCAAACCGGAAACACTGGCAATGACAATGGAAGAACCTGCTGATGTTAAAATTATGACAGGTTTTACTTCTTTAAATGATGAACAGCTGGAAAAATTGCGAGCTGAAATGGGTCTGGCAATGAGTGAGGAAGATTTCAAATTCTGTCAGGAATATTTCAGTAAAGAAGAACATAGAGACCCGAGTATTACGGAAATACGCGTAATTGATACGTATTGGTCTGACCATTGCCGCCATACTACGTTTACGACAGCTATTGATGATGTGACGATTGAAGACGGTAAATACGCTCCTACACTGAATGCGGCATATCAGTTATATCTGAATGACCGCGAACTTCTGGGCAGAACGCATAAAGATGTTACGCTGATGGATATAGCTGTTATGGGTATGCGCAAGCTGCGGGAGGAAGGAAAACTTGATGACCTTGACGTTTCAGAGGAAATCAATGCCTGCAGTATCGTAGTCAAAGCAGATATAGACGGAAAACAGGAAGACTGGCTCGTTATGTTCAAGAACGAAACGCATAATCATCCGACGGAAATCGAACCGTTCGGCGGTGCGGCAACATGCCTCGGCGGTGCTATCCGTGACCCTCTTTCCGGCCGTTCCTACGTATATCAGGCTATGCGCGTAACAGGCAGTGCCGACCCGCGCCGCAGTCTGGAAGAAACAATAAAGGGAAAACTGCCGCAGCGCAAAATTACGCGCGGTGCAGCTCATGGATACAGTTCTTACGGCAACCAGATTGGACTTGCTACAGGACAGGTTCATGAAATATATCATGAAGGGTATGCTGCAAAACGTTTGGAAATCGGTGCCGTTGTAGCGGCTGCTCCGAAAGAAAACGTAGTACGTTTTGCGCCGGAACCGGGAGATGTAGTAATTTTAGTAGGCGGTCGTACGGGACGCGACGGTATCGGCGGTGCGACCGGTTCTTCTAAAGAACATACATTGGAATCTCTGACTGAATGCGGTGCGGAAGTACAAAAGGGTAATCCTCCTACAGAACGAAAATTACAGCGTCTGTTCAGAAATCCTGAAGTCAGCCGTTTAATTAAACGTTGCAATGACTTCGGTGCCGGCGGTGTGGCTGTTGCTATCGGTGAATTGACGGACGGTCTTGTAATTGAACTGGATAAAGTTAAGAAAAAATACGAAGGTCTTGATGGAACGGAACTTGCCATTTCTGAATCGCAGGAACGCATGGCGGTTGTTGTCGATGCCGAAAATGCTGATAAATTTATCAAAGAAGCGGCAAAGGAAAATCTGGAAGCGACACTTGTTGCTACCGTAACAGCTGAGCCTCGCCTCGTAATGAAATGGCGCAGCAAGGATATCGTAAGTATCAAGCGTTCGTTCCTTCAGACAAACGGTGTAAAACAGCATACACAGGCTGTTGTGAAAATGCCGGAAGAAAAAACATATTTTGAAATGGCAAAAGAATTTACGGGCGATGTAAAAGATGCTTGGCTCGATACTTTAAAAGATTTGAACGTATGCAGTCAAAAAGGTCTGGCTGAACAATTCGACTCTACAATCGGAGCAAATACCGTGCTGATGCCGTTCGGCGGCAAACGCCAGATGACTCCGGCGGAAGGTATGGTAGCTACATTGCCGCTTCTGCATGGTACGACAAAAACGGCTACGGCTATGACCTTCGGTTTTAATCCGTACCTTATGAGCTGGAGCCCATTTCATGGTGCAGTATATTCTATTGTTGAAGCTATCACAAAAATGGTGGCTGTCGGCGGTGATTACAGCAAAATCCGCCTGACACTTCAGGAATACTTTGAAAGCCTCGGCAAAGACCATGAAAAATGGGGCAAACCGTTTGCAGCATTACTAGGTGCACTTTGGGTGCAACATAAATTCGGCACGGCTGCTATTGGCGGTAAGGACTCCATGTCCGGTACGTTTATGGATATGACAGTTCCACCGTCCCTGATTGCTTTTGCACTTGATATGGTGGAAGCAGATAAAGTCGTATCACCGGAATTTAAACAGGCCGGTCATAAAGTTGTTGTTGTTCCGGCACAACGCGATGAATTTGAAATGCCGGTAATGGAAAAACTTACGGCTAATTTCAATTTAATCCATAAGCTCATTATGGAGGGCAAGGTAGCAGCCGCTAAGAGCGTTGGCGTTGGCGGGGTAGCAGCAGCAATTACTCAGATGACATTTGGCGAAAATCTCGGTTTTGAATTCAACGGAGATTTTGACAGTGAAAATCTCTTTGCTTGCGATTACGGTACAATTATTCTGGAATTATCCGATGAAAGCGCATTGGATGAACTTATTGCAACCGATGCATACGAACTTGGTACGGTAACAGCGCGTCAGTCCATTGTTTGCGGTGATGACATTATCGAACTGGATGAAGCGGAAGAAGCATATACGCAGCCGCTTGAACAGATATTCCCGACTCATGTGCGCAAATCCACGGGTGAAGTGAAATCGGCTGAAAATTACAGTGCCTCCAGTATTGTAAAAAGCCCGCTCAGCTTTGCCAAACCGCGTATTTTCATTCCTGTATTCCCGGGAACGAACTGCGAATACGATACGGCAAAAGCGTTTGAACGTGCCGGCGGACAGGCAGATACACTTGTAATTAAAAATCTGACTTCGGCAATGGTTGAACAGTCGGTAGAAGCCATCGTCAAAGGTATTGAACAGGCGCAGATTATCATGTTGCCGGGCGGTTTCTCCGGCGGCGACGAACCGGACGGTTCTGGTAAATTCATTGCAGCTATGTTCAGAAATCCGCGTATAACGGAAGCTGTACGTGATTTGCTGAAAAAACGCGACGGCTTAATGCTCGGTATCTGTAACGGCTTCCAGGCACTGATTAAACTCGGCCTCGTACCGTACGGCGATATTAAAGAACTGACAGCAGACGACCCTACTTTAACTTATAACGAAATCGGTCGTCATGTATCATGTATGGTGGAAACAAAAGTCGTATCCAATCTTTCTCCGTGGTTTAATAACGTAAAAGTCGGCGATATTCACCGTATTGCTGTATCGCATGGTGAAGGCCGTTTCTGTGCAAGTGATGAAGTTCTGGCAAAACTCAGAGCAAACGGACAGATTGCAACGCAGTATGTAAATGAAAACGGCAATATTTCCATGGATATTGAGGTAAATCCGAACGGTTCTGTTTGGGCAATTGAAGGTATCACCAGTCCGGATGGACGTATCCTCGGTAAAATGGGACACTCCGAACGTATCGGACAATACGTATCGAAAAACGTACCGGGTGCAAAAGACCAGAAACTCTTTGAAGCAGGTGTAGCTTACTTTAAATAATTCATAAAAAAGACTGTAGCTGGGAAATCTTGGCTACAGTCTTTTTATTGAGAATAAAATATAAACGAAGTAAATATGCAGTTATTAAACGAAAAAATAGAATTGTTGATTAATATATTGAATAATAAAATAAGGACAGGAGTGGTTTTTTGTGAAAGTAGCAATTATAGAACCTTTGGGGATTGAACGGCAGTCTGTAGAGAAACTGCAACAGGAATTTTTATCGAAAGATATTGAAGTTGTATACTATGATACAGCTCCAAAAAACGATACGGAAAAAATTAAGCGAAGCGAAGGCGCTCAAATCATAATGCTTGCCAATATGCCGCTTGGAAAAAAGGTATTGGAAAAATGTCCTGAACTGAAAATGATTTCTGTAGCTTTTACTGGTGTAGACCATGTAGATATGAATTATTGTAAAGAAAATAATATTATGGTATGTAATTGTTCTGGTTATGCCAATGAAGCTGTCAGCGAGCTTGTATTCGGGATGATTATTGATTTATACCGCAGTATTTTTGCTGCAGACAGTGCCGTCCGTACAGGCAAGACTAAAGCGGGGCTTGGGCAATTTGAACTTTACGGTAAAAAATTCGGTATTGTCGGAGCAGGTGCCATAGGTTTGAAAGTGGCAAATCTGGCAAAGGCCTTCGGCTGTGAAGTATATGCGTACAGCCGTACACCGAAAAATGTTGACGGCGTAAAATTCGTAAGTCTGGATGAATTGTTATCTATGTGTGACATTGTATCGGTGCATGTGCCGCTTACAAAGAAGACAAAGGATTTGATTAATGCGGAAAATATCACAAAGATGAAATCTACGGCATTGCTTATAAATACGGCGCGCGGACCTGTCGTAAATGCAAAAGCCCTGGCGGAAGCACTTAAAAACGGCATTATCGCAGGAGCAGGTGTTGATGTTTTTGATAATGAACCGCCGATAACGCAGGACAATCCACTGCTCAGTGCACCGAATATTGTTTTAACGCCGCATATCGGTTTTGCAACTAAAGAAGCTATGCAAAAAAGAGCAGTTATTGCTTTTGAAAATATTAAAAAGTATTTAAACGGTAAGCCGCAAAATATTATGTAAATAAAAATTTGCTGGATGAAAAAAGACGGAACATTTGTTCCGTCTTTTTGTTTACATATTGTAAATATATTAGATTGAAGCAGGCGGCATTTCACTGTCGTCGAGTTTGCCTTTCAAATCATTGTCCGTCATAGCACAAACGGCAGAGTCGGACCATACGTTTTCAGCTGTTTCAATCATATCAATGATGGTGTAAATCGGTAAAATGATACCCATTAAGCCGATTGGAGCGCCGATGGAAGACATCAAAGATAATGTCAGGAAGTAGCAGCCCATCGGTACACCTGCGTTACCGATAGCAGCGATAACGGCGATAAAGAGCCAAGTTATCATCGTGCCCATGGATAATTCAAAACCGGCATTCTGCATGACAAACAGAGATGTTACGAGAATGAAAGCAGCACAGCCGTTCATATTGATGGTCGTACAAATCGGCAGAACGAAGCGGGAAACTTTCGGATTTACCTTGAGGTTCTGTTCGGAGCAGGCAAGGGTTACAGGCAGTGTGCCGGCAGAACTTTTTGTAAACAGTGCAACGGCAAGAGCCGGAGCCATTTTGCGGAATACTACAATCGGATTTAAACCACGAAGGATAAGAATTAACGGCAGAATAATGAAAATTTGAATTGCGTTGCCGCCGAGAACTACGAGAGTATATTTGCCGAGTGCACCAACGATAACGCCGGCTTCAATTTGAGCGGATAATTGACCGGCAAAAGCGATGATGCCGACAGGTAAAACATAAAGCAGTGCACGAATAAGAGTAAATGCTAGTTCCTGCAATCCCTGAATAACATCTAAGAGCTGTTCACGAGCTTTGGTATGTGGCATGAATGCTAATGCAAGACCTACAGCGGCAGCGATTAACATAACGGATAATACGTTGCCGGATACAAATGGTTGAAGAACATTATTCGGAATAACGGATAAGATGTGGTCATAATAAGAAAGTGATTTGAAATTATCCATTGGTACAGCCGACTGGCCTTCAGCGAGTAAGTCCATCGGCAGATTGCTTGGAGCAATCCATAAGTATAAAGCTAAACCGATAGCAGCAGCACAAATCGTTGTAAGTAAAGTATAAAATACTGCATGGAAAAAGATGCGGCTGGTATCTTTATTATTGCCGAGAGCTGCAAGTGTAGTAATAACGGCCAGTGCAATGGTAGGAATTGCTATAAATTGGAATAAGCGTGTGAATACTGTTGCTACGAAGTTGAACAGTTCATTCAGCCAGTGGATACCCATCCAGCCTAAGATTGCACCTAAAATAAGAGCTCCGAACCATAAGACGAATTGTTTGCCCTGATTTTTAGGTTTGTTGGCGCGCATAGCTTCTTGCGCTGTCTCTTTGACGTTGGTTTGTTTGTGGTTGTCAGCCATAACTAATCCCTCATTTCTCCTAAAAATTTTTAATTTTTCTTTATTTAGATATTATATCATAACGACAGGATTAAATGTATCTTAAAAATAATTCCGCTCCGGCCGGACGCTATCTCAGCCGTAGGCTTGGCAATGCCC
>USIX01000011.1 GCA_900554895.1 uncultured Megamonas sp.
AAGCCGTGCAAAGACTTAACTATCTGGCGGATAAAGTAGGCGACAATATCCGTATATCCCTGGAGTTCTGCGGTCATCCGAAATGTTCCATCAACCAGTTCGGCACAGCCTATGACGTGGTAAAAGCCGTTAACCGCAAAAATGTGGGCATCACCGTTGATACCTTCCATTTCCATGAAATGTGCTCCAGACTGGAAGATTTAAAAGCTGCCGACGGTAGCAAAGTTTTTGCTTACCACCTAAATGACTGCGAAGATTTACCGCTTGGCTCCGCTGAAGACGACAAACGCTTATGGCCGGAAGAAGGCGTCGTAGACCATGCCGGCATTGCCGCAGCTTTAAAGGAAATCGGCTTTGACGGCGTATGTACCATCGAAGAATTCCGTCCGGAATATTACGCTATGCCGCATGAAGAAAACATAAAAAAAGCTGCTGAAGTTACAAAAGCATTTGTAGCCAAATATTTTAAATAAAATTTTCAAACTGTGCTGTAATAAATGATACTGCCCTTTCATTTATTGCAGCCTTCTTTATTTTTATGACCGCCATCTTCTGCGGTAATTGCCCGGTGTCAGTCCTACATTTCGGCGAAAAACCTTCTGAAAATAATTGGAATCATTATAACCTACGGCTGCTGCAATCTCCGTAACGCTCAAATCGGTATTAATCAGTAAATTCTGGGCTTCTCCCAGTCGCAGGCGCGTAACGTACTGCATCGGAGAAAAATCTGTCTCTGCCTTAAAAATATGCGACAGATAATATCTGTTGGCATTTACCGCCTTCGCTATTATATCCAGATTAATATCCTCCTTGTAAAATTTATCGATGAACATCTGCACTTTAGATGCCAGGGAAGCCTTTTTCTCCTGCTTACTACTGTATTTCTCCTGTATAACAGAACAGAATTTAATGATTAACGCTCTCGCTATATAATTGTTGAATTCCGCCGCCAACTTATCTTTCTTCCATATTGTTCCCTCCAGAATTCTAAACAGCTCCAGTATCTCCTGAAAATGTTCGCCGCTGTTTATAACGGGGCTGTAATGTTCCGGTATAATTTCATTTAGCGCCATATTATGAAGCTTCAGATTGCTGACAGCCAGACAATACGTTCCCCATCTGCTCTGGCGTCCTACCACTTCATCATGCAGTACGCCGCTGTTATAAAATATCAAATCACCCTTACTCGTTATATACCGTTCCTGATTTATCGTATGAATACCGTTTCCGCTATATACGAGTAAAATTTCCACCAGATTTTCGTGCTGATGCATGGCACGGGGAATTTGCGAAGCGATTTCATCAATCTTGCTCATATATTCAAGCTTCGGAACATATCCCGGCACAAAAACGGAATTATATTTGTTATCCACAAAATACTGCAACATTTAAGTCACCTCCTTTATATTTATTTTACTATATAATTTTTCATAAAACACTTTTTTTATCAGCCATGCCGCGGTATAATTTTTTCAGATACAAATTGTTTAATGAGAGGAAAAGTTGTATGACAAAAACTGCTAAAGAACTGCAAAAAGAAGGATTACTATATGATGTTTTCGATAAAGAACTGGCTGCTATAAAAGACAGAACATACGGTCTTGTAAATGAGCTTAGCCATATCTCGGCACTTGATAAGGAAAATGCCTTGGATTTGGTAAATAAAATTGTCGGCAAAATAGGTAGCGAAAGTTATGTTATTCCGCCATTTCGCTGTGATTACGGACCGAACATCTCGATTGGTAAGCACTGCTTTATCAATTATAACTGCTGTTTTCTCGACTCTGCCCAAATCACCATCGGCGATTATGTCTACATGGGTCCAAACTGCAATATTTTCACTCCGTGCCATCCAATTCACTATGAACTTCGCTGGAATGAAATCACAGAATATGCCCTTCCAGTCACTATCGGTTCGCATACATGGATTGCTGGCGATGTTATTATAAATCCCGGTGTAACTATCGGCGAAGGTTCCATTATCGGAGCCGGTTCCGTCGTTACAAAGGATATTCCCGCAAACTGCCTCGCTGCCGGCAATCCCTGCAAAGTAATCAGACAACTCAATGAAAATGATAGTAAAATTGTTGAAGCGCTGACATTAAATGATGATACAAAAGATAATGTATATAAACAGGAACACGGCTATATGTATTTTGTCATGGATAAAGCACTGCGCTCTCAGGTGGAAGATACGGTTCATTATGTAAATATCCTGAATAAACTTTCCAACAGCGAAGTACAGCGTCGCCGCGATTTTCTGCGCACATTCATGAAAAAACTCGATGAAGGTGCAATCATCAACAGTCCGTTTTATATGGAATTCGGCAATCATCTGGAAGTAGGCACGAACAGCATTATCGACTGTGATTGCATAATGCTCAACAGCGGCCGTATCAAAATCGGCAACAATGTTATAATCGGGCCGAAAACAGGCTTTTATACTCCTGTTCATCCGTTTTTGCCCGAGCAGCGTGAAAGCTGGATAGAACACGCAAAACCTATTACGATTGAAGACAATGCTTGGATTTGCAGTTCGGCAACTATTATCGGCGGCGTTACTATCGGCAAAAACGCTATTGTATGTGCGGGAAGTGTTGTTACCCGTGATGTTCCGGCCGACACTATCGTTGCCGGCAATCCTGCAAAACCTGTCCGCAAAATCACACAGCAGGATATTGAACAATATAAAGCGGAACTTGCCAAAGAACACAATCCGTCTTTATCCGAAAAGGACAAAATGGAGCAGCACTGCTGGTACAACATATTTGATAGTGAACTTATAAAGCTGCGTCAGAAAAACGCTTCCAAAACGGAAGCTTACAGCAGAATATCCGCCAATACACTCTGCTACAAAGATAAAATGGCCAGAGCCATCATAAATCAATTCGGTGAAGACGCCAATATCATACCGCCGTTTGCCTGCTCTTACGGAAGTAACATTTCCGTCGGAGAAGCAACCGTCATAAATCACAGCGGTGTATTCATCGACTCCGGTAAAATAAATATCGGTGCTCATGCACTGATAGGACCAAAATCTCTGCTCAACTGCTCACTGCGTCCGTATGATGCCAAAGCCAGAGACAACGGAATGGCAAAAGCTGCTGCCATAAATATCGGCGACGGTGCATGGCTCGGCGGCAAAGTAACAGTTCTTCCGGGTGTAAGTATAGGTAAACACAGCGTAATCGGCTCCGGTTCAGTCGTAACGCACGATATTCCTGATGATGTCGTAGCCGTCGGCAATCCGTGCAAAATAGTCCGCCAAATTACGAAAGAAGATAAAATCAATCCGTATCGCACAAAAAAACGAAAATAACTATGATATAATTAGAGCATGAAATTGTTCATGCTCTTTTTTTATAAATGAAAGCGGTGATTTTTTGTTCAAAAAAATTTTATATCTTTTCTTGCTGTGTTTTTTTCTTCTGCCTATAAATCTCATTTCAGCAGAAAAAACGAGTAAAACCATTTTATTCATTCCGCACGATAACCGCCCCGTTTCGTTTCAGCAGACAGCCGACAATATCCGCTGTCTCGGTTACGAAGTGATAACTCCGCCGGAAAAATACCTCGGCAACCGTACCGACCCGCAGGGCAACCCCGACAAACTAGCCGAATGGGCAACTGAAAATATAAAAAAAGCCGATGCCGCCGTAATATCCTCTGACGCTCTGATATACGGCAGTCTTGTCGCTTCCCGCAAACACAACTTGAATGAAAAAACGTCTTCAACCCGTGCCGAAAAAATCAGCAAAATCCATAAAGCCAATATGAAAGCAGATATCTACATATTCGGTTCCATTATGCGTACGCCGCACACCGCTGCCGACTCAGGCGGACAGGATGACGAAAAGTTTATAAATCATGTTGAAAAAATTTCTGCCTATACGGCACTTTCAGATAAACAGGAACAAGACGGCCTTGACAGCAATGAAAAAACGCTGATGATGATTTACAAACGGCAAATTCCGCCGCAGATACTGAATGACTGGCTTTCCCGCCGCCAGACAAATTTTAAAGCCAGCAAAAAACTGATTGATTTACTGAAAAATGACGATATCCAATATCTTGTGCTCGGCTGCGACGACAACGCCAAATACTCACAGACACATAAAGAACGACGCCTTCTCGATAAATACGCCGGTTCTGTCAAGGGTAAATCATATTATTCCGTCTCCGGCATTGATGAAATCGGATATATTCTTCTGATGCGGGCTGTAAATCATCTTGAAGGCAAAGTGCCGTTCGTCAGTGTCCGCTATGCCAACGGTGTGGGTGAAGACACCGTCCCTGCCGCTTCCAACGAACCGATAAAGCATACCATCGCTACGCAGATACGAATGGCTGGCGGCATGCAGGTCCGCAGCGATGAACACGCTGATTTAGTCTTTATGGTCAACACGGCAAACGATGGCTCAACCGGTGCTGCCAACGACCCGAATAATATCTACACGGCCAATGAAAATACAAAAAACTTCATTCGAATGGTACAGACAGCCGTAAACAATAATAAACCCGTCGGTATCGGCGATATCGTTTTCGGCAACGGTGCGGACAATTCTCTGATGTACGGTTTATATCAGCATCAGCTGCTCGATAAACTCAATGCCTATTCCGGCTGGAATACACCGACCAACAGTACAGGTTACGCACTGGCAATGGGAATGGGAGCAATCTATACAGACAGAGTGAATATACTAAAAATGCTCGAGGTACGCTATCTGGATGATTGGCTTTATCAGTCAAACGTACGCCAATACGTAGCAAACCGGCTCGACAGCATATTAAGCCGCGGTGAATACAACGAACTCAATGATAAAAAATTCCGTGCCCAGCAGATGGCAACGGCCGAACTGCGCCGCCTGATAAAATTATACGGTCTTGACGAATTTGAAGGTCAATCCTATGTATCGAAGGCTTCTATCGAATTTCCCTGGAACAGAATGTATGAAGCCGCCATTATTTTCCCGAAAAAATAAACCCAACAAAAAAAGGAAGCAAATAATTGCTTCCTTATTTTTTATTTAACGCCATTTTCAACTGTTCACTGTGAGTCGTGATATATACACCGACAAATATTGCCAATGCGCCGGAAATCTGCATGATGCCTATTTCCTCGTTCAAAAATACAGCACCGCAGAGCATACCGAATATCGGCGTCAGATTGGAAAAAATCGCCGCCATGCTCGGACCGGCATTTTTCACGCCGATATTCCAAAACAGCATGGAACCTACACCGCCGCATAATACGACGAAAGCAAAACTGCCCCAACCGACGCCGTCAAGGTTGATATATCCCAGCTGGTCGGTACACATAGCAAACAATGCCACTTCAATCGAACCGAGCAGTCCCGACCACGCCGTAACGGCAATAGCCGATAAATGTTTCATAACACGAAGCCCGATAATTGAATATGCCGCCCAGACAATCTGACAGGTAAAAAACAAAATATCGCCGGGATTAAACCGGAAATTCGTCAGAATTTCCCAAGACCCTTTCGTTATCAGAAAAATAACCCCGATAAAGGATATAATAATACCTATCCACTGCAACAACTTCAGCCGCTCACGAATAAATACCGCTGACAGCAGAGCTGTAACGGCAGGACCCGTCGCCGCAATCAGAGTGCAGTTTGTGATAGTGGAATATTTAAGTCCTGTAAATTGCGACACATTATTTATGGCAATCCCGGTAAGACCCATTAACAGTAGCGGAATTACACAATTTTTAGGAGGTATGAATTTTTTCTCATGCCTTAAATACATTAATGCAAACAAAATCATACTGATTAACAGATATCTAAGACAAGTAAGCGAAGCCGGCGTCCAGCTCGCAATCAGAATTTTTATGCAAAGAGGCTGGATACCCCAAAATATTGTAGCAAGTGATAATAATAAATACGTCTGATTTTGAGGCATATGGACACCTTCTTTTTACACAAGACCGAACAGCATATACGCAATCAGACAGACAAACGCTACAAAGAATTTAAGTACCGTCAAAATAAATACATCGTAATAAGATTCCTTATGCGTAAGGCCGCAAACGGCAATCAACGTAACAAGTGCACCGGCATGTGGCATACTGTCAAAACCTTCGGAAGCGATGCAGACAATGCGATGCAGAACTTCCGGCGACATGCCGACCTGCTGCGCCCATGTAAGCCATTCCTGACCGAATGTGCCTACTGTAATCATCAATCCGGCAGAAGATGAACCGGTAATCGCAACCATGATATTGGTCGTAATAATCGAAGAAAACAGAGGACCATCGCCGAGTGAAAGACCGAGTAGTGCCGATTTTATCATGGCAAAAGCCGGCAAAGCTGCGATAACACAGCCGAAAGCATAACCGGAAGCAACATTGAGTACAGCCGATGTGGAACCGATAGCTCCGGCATTAATCGGATGCATAACGCCGCCCAAACGTTTCAATTTTTTACGGCCAATCCATGCCGCAACGATACTGCTCAAAATAAGCGCCACATTAATTGACCAGATTGCCTGCACTTTTGCTACGCTTGCCGCAATCAGAGAAAGATTGAGCGGTGCAAAAGTGCTCAAGCTGTTTTCATCCCAATGAAAAGCCCAGTCCCAGTTAAACGGATTGCTGACATACAGATTAATCACGATAACCATGATGAGCGGGACACAGGACAGTCGCCAATCCGGCAGTTCTTCCGTATTATCTTCCGGCTCATTTAATATATGCTTGCCGTATCCTTCACCTTTGTTTTTCAAAGATTTTGCACGATAGGAAATCCAAACATACGCAATGATAAAGAAGAGTACCGATGCTAATAATCCTTGACCGATACCTGCCCATGTAGTCGTACCGAACACAGCCGCCGGAATAATATTCTGGATTTGCGGCGTTCCTGGAAGTGATACCATACTGTAAGTAAAAATACCCATCCATAAAATAGCTGGCAACAGTCTTTTCGGAATATCCGCCTGTTTAAATAAAATGGCAGCAAACGGATACATAACAAAAGCCACGACAAATACACTGAGACCGCCGTAAGTCAAAACACCGCAGCCTAAAAGTACGGCAAGAACAGCACGTTCCTTACCGAGAACCGATACTATTTTGGAAGCAACGGAAGCTGCCAGGCCGCCTTCCTCCATGATTTTAGCAAAAGCTGCACCCAATAAGAAAACAGGATAATAACTTTTAATATATTCAGCCGCTTTTGTCATATACAGTTCACTGTAAACCGGCATAGAAGCATAATCACTTGTCAGTGCCGCCAATACGGCAAAAACCGGCGCAATAAAAATAAGTGAAAAGCCTCTGTAGGCAAAAACCATTAGTAATATTAAACTTAAAATAATAATAGCTAAGTCCACGCCAAAAACCTCCTAAAAATTTTTTATGTAAAAAAGCCTTCCTGCTACGGGGAAGGCTTTTTTAATTGTTCAATTAATTATAAGCCGGAAACTTCATTAATATATTTTCTAGCTTTCATAGCATATTCAAGCGGATTTGCAACAGCCGGGTCCTGTTCAGCTTCAACCATTGTCCATCCTTCATAATTGTTTTCCTTGAGAATATCAAAAACAGGTTTGAAATCGATGCAGCCGTCACCAGGAACTGTGAACATGCCCATTCTTACGCCGTCTAAGAAGCTCAGGTTTTCATTTTTAACTTTTTCCACGAGTTCTTTACGAACATCTTTTAAATGAACGTGTTTAATACGATTTACATATTTTTTCAAAACAGCGATGTGGTCTTCACCGGAGCATACAAGATGACCAGTATCATATAAGAGATATACGAGGTTCGGGTCTGTCATTTCCATGAGTTTATCAATTTCTTCCGTTGTCTGAACGCCAGTACCCATATGATGATGGTAAACAACCTTCATGCCTTTTTCAGCAGCGAGTTCGCCGAGCTTATTAAGTCCTTCAGCCACTTTCTGCCACTGTTCGTCAGTGTTGTACGGTTTGCCGGCAAATACAGGAGTAGTAAGCTGTCCCTGAACACTGTTGCCCTGTTCGGAAACAACGACAACTTTTGCACCCATAGCATGTAAAAAGTCGCGATGAGCTTTAAAAGCTTCTGCTGTTTCTTCATACGGTTTAGTTGTAAGGAAAGAGCTGAACCATGCACTTGCAACACTGAGGCCACGCAGAGAAAGAGCTTTTTTCAGTTCATCCACATCTTTCGGAAATTTGCCGCCCATTTCGCAGCCTTTAAATCCTGCCAGTGCCATTTCACTTACACACTGCTGGAAAGTGTTTTCCTTGCCCAAATCCGGCATGTCGTCATTTGTCCAACCGATAGGGCAGATACCTAATTTAATGTTTGCCATAAGAAATTCCTCCAAATTTATAAAATAAAAATTTAATATATAATGGTTAATAACTAACCTTTTTTGCAGGGATAAATGTCAAAAACATTTATCCAGAGAGTTGAAATTTAAATAATGATTAGAAGAGAATATAGTTTATTTATATAAACATATGCTATAAATATGCGCGGAGATGTACGATGGAGTAATACATCTCCACCAGCTGTATATAGCATAATAAAAAAGGGGGCTATATAATTTATTTGAACATGTAATGAATATATTATGAGTAACTTCTGTAACTATATAGTAACTCTTTTTGTTGCATTTGTCCATAGTTTTTGTTAAAATTTAAGTAGGTTTTTTGTATTTTTTTAGAGATAAAGAGAGAAGTTCTATTATTATGCTACAGTATTTTATAAACAATAAGTATAAATCCACGTTTGACAGGCTTCATCCGCCCAAACTGGAATATTTCTGCAAAGTGGATGAAACATCTTCCACCATGCCGCGTACCATGCATATGCACACCAACCTGGTGGAAATTCTGCTCGTATACAACGGCAACGGCATCTATATGATTGAAAACGACAAATACACTGCCCAAAAAGGAGATTTAATTCTCTATAACAGCAACGTACCGCACGATGAATTCGGCGGCTCGGGCACCGGTCTTTGTACCTACTGTCTGGGAATAAGCAATTTAAAACTCAGTCATCTGGAAAAAAATATGATTATATCGCCCGACTACATTCCTGTAATCGGTCTCGGAAAATCTTTCGATGAATTTTTAACACTGTTTCAGTGCATGGAACACAATATTATTGAAAATGAACCGTACCTGCCCGAATTCACGCACTATCTGACGGAAGCCATCATTGTTAAGACATGCCATATTGTTAAAACAAACGGCATTGTTCGCCAGCAGAAAATACTTTCGCTTTCCGACAAAGTCAAAGACTACATTGACAAACACTACAATGAGCAGATTTCTTTGGAACAGATAGCTGAAGCCGTGAAAGCCAATAAATACTACCTTGCGCATATGTTCAAAGCGGAAACAGGATTTTCCCCGCTTCAGTATGTCGTCCGCCGCCGTATCGGTGAAGCACAAAATCTTTTAATCAATACCGACATGAGCATAACTCAAATTGCCGCAACTGTCGGATACAATAATTCCAACTATTTTCAAAATATATTCCGTAAATACATGGGCATGACGCCCGGTTATTACCGCAAAAAATGGAAATCCTAAAGAGTTTATGTTCATTTTTCGTTTAATATAAGGAAATCAACCATTTTTTCTATTTGCAATCTCAAAGAATAAGACCCGACTTAATAGCCGGGTCTTTTCTTCTTGGGTTTTATTTTTTTATTAATTGATAGAGGTTAATTATTTCTTCTGCAACATCTTTTAAAACATACGTTGTCATGAGATAATCCTGTGCATGGGAAATCAATACGTTAAATTGCAGTTTTTCGCCGTTGGCTTCACGGGTTAAAAGTTCCTGCGTCTGAAGCTGATGTGCTTTCTGCAGCTGCGGAGTTGCTTTTTCCACCTGTGCCTGAGCTTCGGCGTATTTGCCTTCACGAGCCAGTTTCAAAGCCTTCTGCAGTTCCGCTTTGGCATCGCCTGCCAGAGAGATAATATCAAAAGCCACTTTTTCTGTAGTCATTAAAATCGTCCTTTCTAAAAATCAATTACTGAATTCACGTCTGAATTTGCGTTCGATATCTTCCATAGATAAACCTTTCGTTTCCGGCATAATAAATCGGGTGAACAGGATAGACAGAATGCCGATACAACTGAAGATATAAAATGTATGTGAAAGACCGAATGTACTCATAAGTGTCGGGAACACAAGCTGAATTAAGAAGTTGGTCGTCCATAAGCAGAATGTCGTAATGCCTAAAGCCGTGCCGCGCATTCTGAGCGGGAATATTTCAGACATATACACCCATGTTACAGGAGATACAAATGTCTGCTGGAAGAACAGGAATGTAACAGTGAGGCTCAATACTACATACGGCAGCATCGGCGAACCTTCCAAAATATTGGAAGCCGTACCGATTGCCGTATTGGCAAATAAGATACCGATAAGACCGACAGCAAGCATTTTGCGGCGTGTAAGTTTACGGACGAGCATGAAGCCCAACAGTGTACCGCCCACGCTGATTGCACCGTTGGCAATATTACCGATAAGTGCCGCATCCGTGGAAAAACCGGATTTGGTCAAAATCTGAGAGCCGTAGAACATAATCGTATTTACGCCTGTTGCCTGCTGCAATGCCGCAATACCCAGACCGATTAACAGTACTTTTTTCATCCAAGGTTCAGCAAAATCTCTAAACGTGACTTTTTTCTGGGAGGACTGTTCCGCCAGCAAATCCTGAATATCATTAAATTCGGCAATAGCTTTAGCTTCCGTTTCATTCGTAAGACGAAGTACATCCATAGCCTCGGAAGCTCTGCCTTTGGATAAGAGCCAGCGCGGCGATTCTTTGTTGAAAAACATGCCGATGAACAGCAAAATGCCCGGAACGGCAGCAAGTGCTAAGATATAACGCCAGACATGCGGGTCATGCCCGAGATTGATAGCGATAATCGCATTAACGATATAAGCCAAGAGCTGACCGGATACGATGACAAGTTCCATCAAAACAACGAGGCTACTTCTTAAGTTACCCGTCGCTATTTCCGCAAGGTACGCCGGAACGATAGTTGAAGCACTGCCGACAGCCATACCCAATAAGAAACGGAATGCAATTATCATTGTGGCATTGATGGATAATGCGCAACCCAATGACGAACAGAAAAATAATACCGCCAAATAAGTCAAAGCCGGTTTTCGTCCTATCATATCCGACAGGCGGCCGCTGAGTGCCGAACCGATAGCTGCACCGATACAAATAGCACTGACAACCATACCTTCCAGAGCAGGCGTTAAATTCAGCTGGTCAGGTTCAGCCATGAACGGAAGTGCGCCGTTGATAACGCCCGTATCATAACCAAAGCCCAGCGAAGCAAATGTTGCCGTTATTGCCATAGTCATGACCGTTCTTGAAGCATGATTATTCACATTTTGATTAGACATCTGTATTCACTCACTTTTCACTCTCTAAATTCATAAAAACAACCAAAAAATCTAAAAATTTTAAAAATAGTTTTGTATGAAAACAAAATCGTTGTTATTATTAAACATAATAACGTTTTATATCAATAAACGGCAAATTGGCAGCCAATAGTTGACTTATCAGCTGCCAAACAGCCAAAAATCATTTACCTAGTAATTCACGCTCAATACGTTCGCGGGCAGCCGGTGCCTGTTCGTCCATTTTTTCCGGGAAACCGAAGTACGATACGCAGGCGATATTGTCGCCGCCGACCTTCGGTGCGTCAGGTTTCAGCTGTTTATTGGCAAAATCCATTTCTCTGAGCGTTTCAAAAATACCGTCGAAATCGACTTCACCTTCACCCATGGCAAGATGCTGGTGAATTGTCGCATCAGCTCTACCGCGTGCGTTCAGAAACGGCGGATTTAAAATATAGCGGCAGTCTTTTGTCTGATTGAATGTATCGGCAAACAGAACATGCGTCAGTTCATCGCCGGCGTAGCGGAGCATGGAGCGAACGTCGCCTTTACCCTGGTCGTAGAAAAAGCCGTGCGGGGAAGAGTATACATAACCGAGATTTTTGGAACGGAATGATTTCACCATGTCGCACGTTTCATTGTTGAGTTCGCAGAAATCGTACGGATGGGACTGGATTTCCACACGCAGACCTTCACGTTCAATAATAGGAAGCAGCTCTTCCATCGAGCGGAACCACATACCGTTGCAGATTTCCTGCTGGTTAGGGTCGCCGGAAAGTTCCGTATTGATAACAGGTACACCCATATTTACAGCGATTTCAATCAGTTTTTTCCAGTTGGCAACAGCATGCTGACGCTGTTCTTCCGTAGGACCGGACCAGCGGTATACGCAGATGAAGGAGGAAATTTCAACGCCCGTTTCTTTTAAGGCTTTTCTGTATTCTTCCTCGCATTCTTTGGAAAACAGCGGATGTTTGTAAAACGGATTAATCCGAGGATGCGGAGACTGTTCAATGTATTTATAGCCCCAGTCGGCAACTTTATGCACCATGTCGGTAATGCTCATCTGTTTTGCCAGTACGTCAACGTCAAATGCAATTTTCATAATATAACCTCCAATTTTTAATCAATTAATTAATAAATATGTAACCCGTACTAATTAATTTCTTATTTACTAAAAAAGCGGCTATCTTCCGACAGCCGCTTTACTGATTTATCCAAAATACTTTTCAACAAAGGCTTTTGTTACTTCGGCTGCTTTTTTTACATTTTCTTCATGGCTCATAGCGTAATATTCCGGACGGAATTCTTCGATTGTGCATACGCCGTCAAATCCGATTTCCTTCAGTGCCGCTGCAATACCCGCATGGTCTACTACGCCTTCTTCCGGCCACAGGCGTTTATCATCGCCGCAGGAGCCCAGTGGCAAGTCTTCGCAGTCATTCAAATGATAAGCAAAGATTTTTTTGCCGTCTGCTGCTTTCAAATCTTCCAGTTTGGAGCACATTTCATGGAAATGGAACGTATCTACCGTTATACCTACATTGTCGCGGTCAACGGCTTTTACTACATCATAAGCTGTGCCGAACTGGTTAATGGAGCAATTCGGAGCACCGCAGAATTCAAGGGAAATTTTCATATCGCTGCCGACTTTATCGGAAAGATAACGCAGTCTTTTAACAGCTTCTTCTTTGATTTCGCCTACGGTTTTATCTTTTACGTCGAAAGAAGGAACCGTGATGAGCATTTTCATGCCGATAGCTTTGGAAACCTCCATGATAAAATCAACTTCATCGTCGATTTCCTTTTCGCCTGCCGCATCTCTCTGATTGAAGAAAATCAAAGTATTGTATGCCCAAGGTTTTAAATGATGATTTTTAAACCAGTCAGCCAGTTCTTCCAATGTATGTTCTTTCAAATAATCTCTAATGCAGTCAAAACGGATTTCGATATAGTCAAAACCGTATTTTTCGCACATTTCAAGGTCAGCCAGCAAGGATTGACCCTTACATTCCAGAGCAGTTGCTTCATTAAATCCGAGCTTCATTATTATTCCTCCAAAATTTTAATCTTCTATTTTATATGTTCGCGTGAACACATTTCTCAATATTATTTATAGAATTCCGGTTTTTCAACGGCAGCTTTAATCGGTTCGATTGCACCTGTCTGCTGTGCTTTTACGAGTGCGTCAGCCGTGATTGCTGCAAGGTAGCCGTCCCAAGCATTCGGTCCGCCGATAATTCCTTTAGCTGCATCATCAACCCAAGCCTGTACTTCAGCGTCATACGCATCTTTAAATCTTACAAAGCAGTCCGTATCAATTTTGGTTGATACTGCTGCATTTTTACGAATTGCAGGATAAATTGTTGCTGTAGGCATTTTGATGGAACCGTCTTCGCAGACAACTTCGCAGTTTATATCGTAGCCGAATTTGCAGTTTACGAATACTTCTACATCGATGCAAACACCTTTTTTCGTACGCAGAAGCATAATCTGAGGGTCTTTCAATTCACTGTGGGAATATTTCGTAACGCGCGGCATGATAACCTGTGCGGATTCATATTCATCATTTACGAGCCAGTGAAGAACGTCGATTTCATGGATTGCCGTATCATGAACAGCCATCGGTGTGTTATAGTTCGTACCGACTTCCGGATTTCTGTGCGTGCAGTGAAGCATTAACGGTTCACCGTATTCGCCGCTCTGAAGCGCTTCTTTAACTTTTACATAACCGAGGTCATAACGACGCATGAAACCGAGCTGAATTAAATGTTTACCGGAAGCAACTTCAGCCTGTACAACTTTAAGGCAGTCTTCCGCAGTAGTACAGAGAGGTTTTTCGCAGAAAATGCGTTTGCCTGCTTTAATAGCTTCAAGCAGTGCTTCTACATGTGCAAAACCAGGAGTAACAATAAATACCGCCTGAACATCCGGGTCGTTGATTAACTGTTTTTCATCTGTATAAACTTTAGCGTTGCAAATAGCAGCTGCTTTTTTAGCACCTTCTTCAAATACGTCGCATACAGCAACTACCTGAGCTCCCTGAATTTTGTTTGTAATTCTGGCAATATGGTCTCTACCCATTCCGCCGCAACCGATAACACCAACGTTTAACATTATAAATTCCTCCATTTCAATTACTTATAAATATTTCTAAAATTTATTGTTTTTATTTTTATCTGTATTTCGTTTACAAATATAATATACCATAATGTTCACGTGAACGCAAGTGTTATTTTTATATTTTTTACAAAAATATCACTAATTTTTCTTTATATATCAGTGTTAATCAATAATATTTATCATTATTCCCTTTTTTATAATCCATCTAAAATATATGCGTGCACGATTGTACTAAATATTATACTTATTTTTTATGACGATTTCCGTATACAAACAGTCTTTCTCTGGCTCTTTATTATCAAATAACTTGCGGAATAAAACCATGACAGACTGATATCCTTGCGTATACGCATCCTGTCCAATTAAAAAATTTATTGTACCATCCATAAGCCAGTATATATTTTCCTGAATAAAATCATTCGCAATAATTTTTATTTCTTTACTTTTATCAGCTGTCTTTATTGCTTCACAGACCCCCAGAACACCTGAACCAGTTATGTAGATGCCTTTTATCTTCGGATACTGCTTCAATACCTCTTCGGTAATTTTTTCCGCTACCCAGTTATCATCATAAGCAAAACGCATTCCCAAATATTCAACTTCTGGATAGGATTTTTCCAACTCCTGCACAAAACCAACCGCTCTGTTTTTCAATGATAAATTCTCACCATAACCGGAAATGACAATTATCTGACCTTTACCGCCGATAATTTCTCCCATAAGACCGGCTGCCGTCTGCCCGCTTCTTTTCGTATCTTGTCCTACAAAACATAATCTGTCAGTTTCCTCTACATCCGAGTTAAATGTTACAATAGGTATATGATATTCATGAATGAATTTATTAATTATCTGTTTTAAATATCCGTCTTCCGACGGAGACAGTGCTATGCCGTTGATATCCTCAGCCTTCATCTGCTCCATGATTTCAACTACCTGCATCGCATTTACCTTATCTATCTGTTTTATTTCAACCGTAGTACCAAGACTTTCAACTTCTTTTTTTGCCGCTTCCAATCCCTTCATAACATCTTGCATAAAAGGAGTCTTAGCTGACTGCAATATCACGCCTATTTTTAAATTCTTTTTCGCCATGGCAAGCGCTCTGCCGGCACGGCTCGGCTGATAGCCCAATTCCTGCGCTATTTTCTTTATCTTCTGTTCCACTTCCGGTCTGATACGTCCGCGGTTGTTCAGAGCCCTGTCAACAGTTCCTCTCGATACGCCGGCCATATCTGCAATCTGCTGCAATGTAACAGCCATATTATCACTTCCTCTTATTTAAACTAGTTAATTTTTATTATAATTTTTATACTAGTCCGTTGCAAGTTTGATAAATTCTTTAAACTGATTTCTATTTACCGAGCAGTTGTTCATTTTTCTTTGACGCAAAGAAAAACGAACCAAAAAGAAAGCTACTTTTACGTTTCGCTAACGCTGCACTGAGCGAACTTTCGCAACTTTTCTATAAATCCAGTCAACAAAATGGCTCGAAACGCTTGGAATTTGGCTCGTGCCTTCTAATATCCAGTTATAACTTAAACTAAATACTATTTTTAACTCAATAACAATATATTTAAAAAGAAATGGTAGACACGACAAATAGCTGGTCATGCTGAAACTACATTCCGTATTTTAGAATATTTTCCGGTAGCCGTAAGGCTATTGAAGATAAGGATTTTTTTGCTGTGATTTTAGTTCAAACTGTTTGAGCGTAGCGAGTTTTTGAACGTTACAGATAAAAAATCCTTATCCTCAAAGGAAAATTTCTAAGCGGTCTACGAATTACGACGTTTCTTTTTCGGCAACTTTTCTTTGCGTTCAAAGAAAAATTGCCCAGCACAATATAAGAATAAATTAAGCACTAATTCTTTTTATATTATATTGTGCTGAACCAGCCCTTTCTTCGTTATTCTTTTTTTATTCCATATTCAACGAACAAAATTCGTCATAGTGCGCTGACCTGTCTGCGGCGGGTCGATTTTTCCTTTGGAGGCTTCAATGACTTTCATAATCCATGCCATGTTGCGTCCCAATTTGCGCATCACTTCGATACCTTCAATATCTTCCTTGATTTCGCCGATATCAAGTCCGTGAATATTATTCCAGTAATCAGCCGTCGGCATAATCATTTCCATCGTATTGAGATACGCATTGAGCTGCTGGAATGTTTCAAGCGCGCCGCTGCGACGCGCCGTAACGATGGAAGCACCTACCTTGTGATGCAGTTTATTGCCGGCAGCCAAAAAGGCTCTATCCAAGAAGCACTTCATCGTACCGGCAATACCGCCGTAATATACAGGCGATGCCAGTAAAATTCCGTCGGAAGATACCATTTTATCAATCCACTCGTTGACTTTGTCTTTTTGTACACAGTATCCGCTTCCCGTCTGTAAGCAGTTATAGCAGGCAAGACAGCCGCGCACCTGTTGATTGCCCACCTGCACGATTTCAAAATCAATACCTTCTTTTTTAAGCTCTTCCCCGATAAAATTGAGTGCCTGTTCGCAGTTTCCGCCTTTACGCGGGCTGCCGTTAAATGCTGTAACCTTCATAAAAATCTCTCCTTGTTATACACATATTCTTGATAAAATTATATCAAAAAAGCCTCGTATCTGAGAATACGAGGCTTTCTTTTATTTTGAAAATTAACTTTCGATTAATACTGTCTAGCTTTAGCGAGTTCAGCCATGAGCACTTTGTATGCTTCCTGTACAGTTTTGCTCTTGGAAACTGCCGGCTGACCTACACGCCACCAGTGACCGTAGCCGTGGAGCATGGTTTTCGGCAATACTTTAATGTCGATAAGTGTAGAAACTGTCTGTTTTGCTGCATCTTCAAGTGCTTCTGCCAGCTGTTCAGCAGTTGTAACTTTATAAGTTTTGCAGCCGTAAGAAGCAGCATTCATAGCGAAGTCCACCGGAACAAAGCCGCCGTCGAGTTTGCCAGTTTCTTCGTTTCTGAAACGGAATTCAGTACCGAAGCTGCCCATACCGTGTTCAATTTCAAGGTTGTTAATGCAGCCGAAAGTCATGTTATCGAACAACATAATATTGATTTTTTTACGTTCCTGAATAGATGTAGGAAGTTCGGAATGAAGCATCATGTAAGAACCATCGCCAACCATGGAATATACTTCTTTATCCGGTTCTGCCATTTTTACGCCGAGTGCAGCATTTACTTCGTAGCCCATGCAGGAGAAACCGTATTCAACATGGTACGTATGCGGATTGTATACGCGCCAGCCTCTCTGCAAATCACCAGGCATGGAGCCGGAAGCACCTACCACGATACCGCCGTTTTTAGCAACGAACTGGTTGATAACACCGAGAGCGCGGCTTTGAGTCAAATAAGAGCCAGTAATGTTATGGAATTCTTCAAATACTTTATCTGTATCGAGAGCATCATCGATTTCTGGAACGAAGTCTTTACCTGTATATTCTACATTGTAAAGACGTTCTGTTTCTGCTGTGTATTTTGCTTTTACTTCAGCAAGTTCTTCTTTAGTATAAGCGGATTTCCAGCCTGTTTTTTCAAGTTCTGCATCGATTGCTTCAAGTGCTACTTTCGCATCGGCTACAACCTGAACACCGTCGAGTTTATATGCGTGGAATTCGGAAACGTTAATGTTAAGATAGGAAACTTCCGGGTTCTGGAAAATCCATTTGGAGGAAGTTGTAAAGTCAGTATATCTTGTACCTACACCGATAACGAGGTCTGCTTCTTTTGCAATTTCATTAGCGGAAACGCAGCCTGTTTCGCCGAGGCCGTTCATGTTCATCGGGTCGTCCCAAACGATAATACCTTTGCCGGCCTGTGTTTCGCCGAACGGAATATTGTATTTATTCGCAAATTCTCTGAATGTATCCCATGCTTCGGAATATTTTACGCCGCCGCCGCAAACGAGCATCGGTTTTTTCTTGGAAGTGATAAGTTTGATTGCATCTTCAACCATGGCTTTTGTAGCAGGACGACGGTCAATGCGGTGAACGCGTTTCTGGAAGAAATATTCCGGATAATCGTATGCTTCACCTTCAACGTCCTGCGGCAGAGCTATTGTAACCGCACCAGTATCAGCCGGGTCAGTAAGCACGCGCATAGCATTGATGCAGGCAGTCATGAGCTGTTCCGGACGGGATACTCTGTCCCAGTATTTGGAAACGGCACGG
Source organism: uncultured Megamonas sp. (assembly GCA_900554895.1). Lineage (GTDB taxonomy): Bacteria > Bacillota > Negativicutes > Selenomonadales > Selenomonadaceae > Megamonas > Megamonas gallistercoris. The sequence goes on from USIX01000011.1 coordinate 18,679, forward strand.
AAAGCATCATTTGTGCTGATGGATAAGTCATGCGGCTGTTCCATCTGCTGAAGTACAGGGTCCGGCTGACGAGTTGCATAAACGTCGCCCGGCAGGAACAATACCGGAATGCAGTTTGCTGTTGCGCAAGCTGCAGCAGTTACCATATTGGCAGCACCAGGACCAACGGAAGAAGTGCAGGCATAAATCTGTTTTCTTCTCATCTGTTTAGCATAACCCATAGCGGCATGAGCCATACCCTGTTCATTACGTCCCTGATGTACGATTAAATCGCCGGCATCTTCTTCCAGTGCCTGGCCGAGACCGATAACGTTGCCATGACCGAAAATAGTGAAGATACCTTTAAACATTTTATTCTGTTTACCATCGAATTCGATGTACTGATTATTTAAGAATTTTACTAAAGCCTGAGCTACAGTAAGACGAATTGTTTTTGCCATTAAATAGTCAATCCTTTCATTCTCAATTATTGGCAGGATTAATGCCTGATGATGTATTATTCTATTCCCATCAGGCATTTCCTGCTTTATAGATTACGAATTTTTATTTCTCTTATTATAATACGATTTTCCATTCAACAGGAGTGATAACCTGTTCAGCTGCATGTTCCTGAATGAAAGCATCTATAGCTGCTGCATCCTGCATTGCTTCGGAGCAGCTGTGGCTTGCAACAACCATTGCTGCATGAGCCGTGCCGTGACGCAGAGAGTCAGATAAGCTCCAGCCTTCCAGCAAGCCGTAAATGAATGCGGAAGCATACGCATCTCCGCCGCCGAAGGATTTAAGTAATTTGATTTTATAAGAATCAACTTTGAACGCTTCTTTATCAGCACCATAAGCAACGGAACCTTTTTTGCCGTGTTTGATGATTACAATCTGGTTGCCGAAACCGAGATATTTTTCAGCGATTTCATAATCTGCTACATCATTTTCTTCCGGCAGATATTCAGTCAAGTTGAATTCTTCACGGGAACCGATGATAACATCGCTCATGCGGCCGACGAGAGAATAGTAAACAGCGATATCCGCTTTGCTTCTCCAGTTATATTCGCGGTAATCGATATCGAAAATAACTTTCGTGCCGTGTTTTTTAGCATAATTGATAGCCATGAGGCATGCTTCACGGGAAGGGCTGGCAGCAAGAGCCGTACCGGAAACAAGCAGAATTTTGCTCTGAGCGATATATTCTTCCGAAACATCTTCCGGACTAATTACGAAATCGGCAGCCATATTTCTGTACATTAAAATACTGCTTTCAGTCGGGCTTTTGATTTCAGTGAAAGTAAGACCGAGTTTTTCACCGTTTTTAGCTCTGATAATCTGGGAAGTATCAATACCTCTGTCATTGAAGAAATTGATGATGAAGTCGCCGAACTGGTCATCGGATACAGCACCGATGAAACCTACTTTTTTACCGAGTTTGTTTACGCCTACAGCAATGTTTGCAGGGCTGCCGCCTACGTACATAGTAAATGTTCTTACTTTATCCAAAGTACGATGAATTTCATTTGGATTGAAATCGATAGCTGCTCTACCGATTAAAACGATATCCATTGGTTTTGTCTGGTCAAATTCTACTAAAGCCATGTCCTTATCTCCTTCGATATTATAATTTATTTTTCAAGCCGAATATTTCCATATGTTTCATGATATTTTCACAAGTTGCGTTCACTGCCGCATCACTGAATGCGAAAAAGTTAGCATCAGGATTTTCTTTTGCCACTTCTTTGAAACGTTTAGCTACGCTGTCATAAGAAGCCGTTGCAATATTGATTTTTTTAATACCGCCTTCGATGCAGTTTCTAAAATCCTGCGCCGTAAGACCTGTACCGCCGTGCAGAACGAGCGGGCAGTTCACTTCAGCAGCGATTTCTTTTAAACGGTCAATGCGCAGATGCGGTGTTTCCTTATAATTGCCGTGAGCCGTGCCGATTGCTACAGCCAGTGCATCAACGCCCGTTTCCTGTGCAAAGCGTTTTGCTTCTTCTACACTGGTAATAGCGATGTCCACTGCTTTATAATCGCCTTCTGCTCCGCCTACGCGGCCGATTTCACCTTCAACATCGGCACCGTAGGATTTTGCAAGTGCAATTACTTCTTTTGTCTTTGCAATATTTTCTTCAAGCGGATACTTGGAACCGTCAAACATTACCGACGTAAATCCGAGGTCAAGTGCCAGTTTAATCGTTTCCATAGTGCCGCCATGGTCCAAATGCACTGCAATCGGTACACTGCTAGCTTTGGCTGCCGCCATCATGATAGGACCTAAAATATTGAGTGGAGAATATCTGAGTCTGCCTTCAGCAATCTGTATAATGATAGGAGCTTGCATCGTTTCTGCTGCACGGATTGCGCCCATTGCCATTTCCATATTGGAAACGTTGAACGAACCGATAGCATAAGAATTATCCTTTACAGAACTCAAAAGCTCGCTTAATTTAGCTAATGCCATTTGTTCTTCCTCCTAAAGTCTTAATTAGTCAAATAATTTTTTATAAATAGCAATGATATCTTCTTTAGAAGGCTGTTTCATTGTATTGGACGGGCTGCCGCTGTCAAGAGCATCCGTTGCCATTTTATCCAGCTGAGCGAAGAAATCTTCTTTTGTAAAGCCGCCTTTAGCAAGAACTTCTTCCGTGGAAGGAATACCGAGTTCTTTGCAGAAGCGAGTAACTTCAACGACGAATGCTTTAGCTGCATCCATATCTGCCGTATTTTCATCAGCAACACCCATAATGCGGGCAATTTCAGCAAATCTTGCCGTATTTTCCTGGATAGCGAATTCCATGCAGGCAGGAAGCAGAATTGCATTGGACAGACCATGCGGAACATGGAAGAGTGCACCGATTGGACGGCTCATACCGTGAACGATTGTAACGGAAGAATTGTTGAATGCGATGCCGGCTTCAGTTGCACCGAGAGCCATCTGCATTCTAGCCTGTTCGTTCTTGCCGTCAGCATAGCAGATTGGCAGATTTTTATGAATGCGTTTGATAGCGGATAAAGCGAATGTATCGGAAAGCGGCTGTGCTTTTCTGGAAGTATATGCTTCAACAGCATGGCAGAGAGCATCAACGCCTGTGTTTGCCGTAACGGAAGGCGGAGCTGTCATTGTGAAAGCCGGGTCTACAACAGCCAGTGCCGGCAATACGGAAGGACCTGCCAAGAGCATTTTTACATTATTTTCAGTATCATTGATGATTGTGAACTGTGTTGCTTCGGAACCAGTACCTGCCGTGGTAGGAATAGCTACGAGATACGGAACATTTACATTGATTGTTTTGTGCATGAAATCGCTGATTTTTTCTGCACCGCTTGCAACCATTACACCGATGGATTTTGCAGTATCCATAGGGCTGCCGCCGCCAAGAGCAATTAAGAAATCACAGCCGTTTGCTTTATATGCTTCAACGCCTGCTGCTACCATTTTATCACTAGGTTCACCTGTTACACCGTCAAATACAGCATATTCGATATTATTTGCATCGAGAGCTGCTGTAACTTTTGCCACATTGCCGAATTTAATCATGAAAGTATCAGTAACGATTAAAGCTTTTGTGCCTTTGCCTTCGATATTTGCACCAAGTTCATTGATTGCACCTACACCGGATAAAATTTTAGATGGAACTAAGAAAACGCCCATTATTTATCACTCCTTAAAATAATAAATTTCATTTATATCTTTTGTTTTTGGATATGTATTGATTTATTATGATTATATTTTGATTATCTTTTGATTATAAATTAATACATTTTGAGTTATTTGTCAATAGTTTTTTAATATATTTTTATTTTTTTATTTTTTTTGTCAAAATAAATCCTGATTTCCTGCAAAAAATCTATTATAATACGGCTTTATACTGACAAAAACCTTGCAAATTGAGTAATTTGGTAATATAATTAAGCCAACTGATTAAATTAACCAAAATTTACTCATAAATAACCAATAACTTTTGATAATATTATATTGTAGGTGGTGCATTTTATGAAAGCAACGCGTCTAAACGACATTGAAACTCTGTTGGAAGAGCAGAACACAATCTCCATAAACAGACTATGTGATATCTTCAATGTTTCCAAAAATACGATACGGCGTGATATTTCAGAACTGGAAAAACGCGGTACTATAAAAAAAGTATATGGCGGCATCATGCGTGCTCAAAACAATATTCCTGAGCCTTTTTCTTCACGTGAAATCAAAAATAAGCATAAAAAGAAACTGCTTGCCCGTCTCGCCGCCAACCTCGTAGATGATAACGATATTATCTACATCGATTCCGGTACGACAACAATGCATATGGTCCCATACCTGTCCGAAAAGAAAAACCTAACCATATTGACAGCTAACGTCTATGTAATAAACGAAGCCTTCCATTATCCGCAGATGAACGTAATCGCCACTGGCGGCTCTCTGTACCGTCCGTCGAACGCCTTCACCGGTGCAAGCGTTCTGGAATTTTTGAACGGCTATAATATTTCCAAATGTTTTCTTGCTGCAACTGGCTTTTCTATCGAAAACGGTGCAACAAATGCTTCACCAATGGAAGGCGACATTAAAAAATATCTGACAGCCAACAGCAAAACGAAAATTCTTCTCGTTGATTCAACCAAAGTAAATCATGTTTCACTCGTAACATTTGCCCGCTTAGAAGATATGGACTATCTTATCACCGACAAAGACCTGCCGGATGAATTTAAAAACTATTTCAATGAACATGATGTAAAACTCATAACACCGTAAAAAAAGACCATTGATATAATATTTATATCAATGGTCTTTTTGCTTTATAACTATCAGATAAGAAATTGATTTTTTGACTTCATAAATATCGAAAAGTTATAATTATGTTAGGATGATAAATTCTTAAAAGTTGGTGATGATAATGGATAATTTAGCTTATGTAAATGATTTTTCAATGAAACGTAAAATAGAGTTGATAGACGGAATAACGTATATGATGTCGCCGCGTCCAAGATATGAACACGTTACAGTAAGCAGTAACATATTCTTTATATTCAGAAACTACCTTGCCGGTAAAACATGCCGCGTATTTCCGGATGGATTCGACCTATTCCTGGACGATAAAAACCAATTTGTTCCCGACATGATGGTTGTATGCGATAAGGATAAAATAAAATATAACGGCGTTCACGGCACACCTGATTTAGTTGTGGAAGTTTTATCCAAAACTACCGCTGAAAATGACAGATCCAGAAAAAAAGATGCGTATGAAAAAGCCGGTGTAAAAGAATATTGGATAGTAGATACCTGGTCTAAATCCGTTGAAGTTTATTTAAATAATAATGGCGTTTTTAAATTAAATCGTATTTACTATTACCTTACAGATGAGGAAATTGCTGAAAATGCTGCATTATCCGACGATGATATGAATAAAATACAAAAAATAGACACTGAAATAAAAGTATCCATCTTTAAAGATTTATCCGTCAAACTGAAAGATATCTTTGAATATATTTAATACCTATTGCCTTTGTGAATACAAGAACGAAAAAGACCACTGATTAATCAGTGGTCTTTTTCATTATACGTTAAAATTACCTACAATCTACGAATACCTAATACCAAAGGAGCAGCCCCCATAGCTGTTAATGCTGTGAAAAATGAAATGTTTATCGGCTCATCACTAGGTTCAATCCAACCTAAATCCAATATATCAGCATAAAGAGGAGAAAGTATTTGACCATATTGTTCAGAATACGTAGGTTTTCCAAAATATCCATTGTAAGAAATAAACGGATAAGCAATGCCACCATTACTACCATAAAATATAGCAAAATTTCCTGGATTTCCCGTGTTTTTTATTGACATATTTATGGCCATTTGTACTCCATAATTACCGGCTAATTTAGTTGGTGATAATTGGTTAGAAGCATCTTTCATCTGAATTAAATCAGCACCATTAAAGGAGTCCCCGTAATTTTCTGGTTCATTTATTTGTCTTTCTTTTCCAAATTTAAAACCTTTCATTGTAATAGCATTATTGATTTCCAATACAGGCAAATTAAATGTTTCATAAAAGCCCTTACCTAAGCCACGATATCTTAATGTAGTGGAATAATCTTCTGCCTCTGCACATTCCGTAGCACTACTACTTATCTACAGCATATGCTAAATCAAATAATACAACAGATGCTGGTTTTCCATTCAAATCAGTAACGGATAAACGACTTACTATACCGAAAACATTACCGCCATTACCTACTGCCGGAATTGATTGACTAAAAATATTATCATAACCGTTATCAGGTACTGTTTTTTCAATTGGTGAACTTGTTGAAAAATAATCTTCCCAAGCAATAATATCCGATTGCCAATTCGGTCTATTGGTTAAACCGTAATTACTTGCAGAAATCTTTACATCAAAATCATTTGGATTATAAATCAAAATTGTAGAAGTAATCGGCATTGAACAAGCCGTTTCATGTCATGTGTATATTTGCCCATTACCAGTTACTGTTTCACGACAAAGCCATTTTCCGTTATCAGCTAAATCCTTGTCATATATTTTTTCTGGATTATTTGAATAAAATAGAAATTCATTTGTATTAATAGATAAGCAAGTTATTGGCAAATTATACTGTATTTGAGTATTTGTTCCATCAAATGTTCTTTTAGTTGTTATAATTGTAGCCATGATTTTCAACCTCCTAAATTGATAAAATTAGTTTGTAAGTAACTTATGAGTATCTGGTGAAAATCCAGTAAAGCAATCTAAAGAAAATCCTGTATAACATTTCCACCAATCAG
>USIX01000012.1 GCA_900554895.1 uncultured Megamonas sp.
ACTCCACCTATTTTGCTTTCTTATCACTAAATTGTATGTTATACAAATGACTATATAAACCACCTGTCTGCATGAGCTGCTGATGAGTACCGCTTTCGCATACTCGTCCATTTTCCAAAACAATAATCTTATCGGCATGAATAATTGTTGACAGACGATGCGCTATAACGAACGATGTTCTGCCTATCATCAATTTGTCGAGTGCCTCCTGCACTATTTCTTCGCTTTCCGTATCCAAAGCGGAAGTCGCTTCATCCAAAATAAGAATGCGCGGATTTTTCAGTATCGCACGAGCAATCGCTATTCTCTGCCTCTGTCCGCCGGATAACGTTATGCCTCTTTCGCCGATTTTCGTTTCATAACCATCAGATAAATTCATGATAAAATTATGCGCATTGGCAGCTTTGGCTGCTTCTATTATTTCTTCATCCGTTGCATCCAGTCGTCCATAACGAATATTGTCCTTTACACTGCCGCTGAACAGCATTGTTTCCTGCGGCACTACGCCGATTTGCTCACGCAGTGATTTTATCTTAACATCTCTGATATCAATATTGTCTATCTTTATGGAACCGGACGTAACATCATAAAAACGGGGAATTAAATTAGCTATAGTCGATTTACCGGCACCACTCGGACCGACAAATGCAATCACCTGGCCCGGTTTGGCTTCGAGCGTTAAATCATGCAGTACGTTAACTCCTTCTTTATAACCGAACGATACATGGTCAAATTTAACCGTACCGCTGATTTTCGGCAATTCCACAGCTCCCGGTTTATCTTTTAATATTTCCTGCGTATCCAAAACATTAAATACACGTTCTGCTGCCGCCATAGCCTTGTTAATTGTACCATATACGCGACTGATACGCTTTACCGGATTAGCTAAATTCACCGCATAAGTTAAAAAGGCTACAAGCGCACCGGCCGTAAGCGCACCGTTTACTACCTGATAACCGCCGAACCATAAAATTACAGCTACAATAACAGCCGCCAGAAATTCCACCGTTGGAGTAAGCAGTGAACTGAGCTGCACACTCTTCATATTGGCACGGAAATTTAAATCATTTTGATTTTGAAAGCGCTTTATTTCATAATCCTCTCTGGCAAACGATTTTACTACACGCACACCGGAAATACTTTCCTGCAGAAGCGATGTTATTTCCGCTGTTCTTTCCTGAATTAAAGCACCGCTCATTTTCAACTTTCTGCCGAAAACTTTCATTGCCTGTCCGATTACCGGTACAACGACAAGCGTTACGATACTAAGTTTCCAGTCCAGATAAAACATCATAATAAGCGAACCTATCAATATTGACAGTTCCGTTACCATTTCTATTAAACTGTCAACAAGTGCAGCCTGCAGAGCCGCCACATCATTCGTTATATAACTCATAATGGTACCAGTCTGCTTTTTTTCATAATACGATAACTGCAGTTTTTGAAATTTAATATACAAAAGTTCACGCACGTCAATAATAACTCTCTGTGCTATATATGATACCAAATATGATTGTCCGTAATAGAATATTCCCCTGAATAAGAATACGACTACTATACCGCCGGCAATAAGATTAAGCAGCATCATATCCTTATCCATGAGCACTTTATCCACCATGTCCTTTATAATCCACGGCACATAAAGATTGGCGGCCGCCGACAGTACTATACAGATGACAGCAAGTCCCAGCCTTTTCCAATATGGCTTTATAAATAAAATCAGTCTCTTATAATCATTCATCTCATCTATTCCTTAATTTTTATGATAAAATTTTTCAGCCGTTTGCAAAATAAGTTCTGCTGTTCTTTCCGCCACACCGGGCGAACCTAATTTTAATTTTATTTGTGCAAGCTTTTGTTTTATTTCTTTCACGGTCTTTGTATCTTTAAACATCCGGCCGGCCTCGACAGCGATTTTTTCTCCGTTTACCTCATCTTGCAACAATTCCGGTAAAATTTTTTCATCAGCTAGAATATTAGGCAGACTGAAAAACTTCACTTTTACAAATAATTTAGCTATACGGTACGTAAATGATGACATTTTGTAAAGCACAACGGACGGCAGCCCCATAAGTGCCGCCTCCAATGTTACCGTTCCCGAAGTTGCTATGGCAAAGTCGCAGCAGTTCATTAAATCATACGTTTTCTCATGACACAGTCGTACATTCAAACCTGTCTCTTTTATTTTTTGCTCAATTTGAATAGCATCAATTCCCGGCGCTACCGGCAAAAAGAATTTAACACGTTTCCTTTGTCTGCTTATGATTTTTCCTGCACTTAGCATCGGTTCCAGCATTTTGGCAATTTCCTGCTTTCTGCTTCCCGGCAGTAATAAAATATTGTCATCATCAGGATTTACAGCAAAAAACGCATATGCCTGCTCTTTCGTCATGGAAGGTTTTACATTATCAAGCAGCGGATTGCCCACAAAGGAAATATCAGCTCCAGCTTCTTCATACACTTTCGTTTCAAACGGAAAAATAGCTACTATCTTATCTGCTATCTGTGCCACCTTTTTTGCTCTGCCCTTACGCCATGCCCATGCTGACGGCGGAATATAAGAAAATACCGGTATGCCGAGTTTTTTGGCCTCACCTGCCAGACGCCAGTTGAAATCAGGATAATCAATCAGTACAAGCAAATCCGGCCTTTGTTTTTTCATCTCTTCTACTAAAAAATCTCTTAGCTTAAACATTCTGCGAAGATTAATGAGCACTTCCCAAAAACCCATCACGCTGTAATCAAGCATATTTCTGCAAAGCACTACGCCTGCTTTTTCCATTTGCGGTCCGCCAAAACCGAATAACTGCGTATCCGGTGCCATTTTTTTTATGGCTCTAGCCAAATTGGCACCGTGCATATCGCCGGAGGTCTCTCCTGCCGAAAACATTATTTTATACATAAAATCCTCCAACTGATTTACTCAGTTCATAACTAAAATTGCACATACACACTTCCACTTATCAAGCAGAAAAAGACGCGATGATAACATTAAAAAATGTATCTCCGCGCCTCCTGATACTACATTGCCACAATAGTTATGCCTTGCTTGTCTGCTAATTCCAGTGTTTTTTCTCTGTCAACCAATAAAGTACGGCCTGCTTCAATAACAAGTGCCGAAGCTTTCACTTGCACCATTGTTTCCAGCGTTTTCAAGCCTACAGCCGGCATATCGAAACGATTATCCTGCGCCGGTTTGGCCACCTTAGCCACTACAGCACCGCCGCAAGCCAGTTTTCCGCCGCGCAGTATGCAGGCATCCGTTCCTTCTATCGCTTCGAGAGCCATAACCGCTTTGTTTTTAACGACTACCGTCTGCCCGATGTCAAGTCCTCCAAGAGCTTTTGCCATTTTAAAACCGAATTCCATATCTTCTTTTTCCGCTTCTGTCGGCTGACGTTTCGTCAATACCCCCGGTTTCGGCATAATCATTTTCAAAAGCATTGTCTGGTCGAAAGTCTGTATGCCTTCCTTAGCCAGTTCCTTTACAAATGCCAACATCATAGTATCGTCACTATGGTCTTTCAATGAAGCGAGCAGTGCCAGCATTCTGGCATCCGGCAAAGCGTGCTGACCTGAAAACAGAATTTCTTTCGTAACTTTACCAATCATTATAACATCCGTCACGCTATTGGCCTTTAAATAATCAATGATACTGCTAAGCTGTGCTATATTAATCGATTTATAATCAGTTGCTTCTTCTGCCAAGTCAGGCTCTACACCGTCAACCAGACCGACAGCGTAAACGTTAAAGCCCATTTTTTTTGCTGCTCTGGCTACTTCTACAGGCAGTTTCCCAATTCCGGACAATAAACCTATTGATTTCATTTTAAATCCTCGCTTTAATTATTACCTTCATGATTTTCTCTACAGATACCGCGGTCGGCATTACGCAGAAAGCGCAGAAAATGTTCCACTTCCGGACAGGAGTCTACTTCCTGTTCAATCACCGATATGGCTTGTGCCAGTTTTAAACCGGAACGATATAAAATTTTATACGCCTGTTTTATAGAACGTCTGGAACTCAATGATATTCCTGCACGGGATATACCTACACTGTTCAGCCCGCATACATTTGCCGGTCTGCCGTCAACTATAGTATATGGTACAACGTCCTGCACCAGCTTCGAAAAACCTCCGACCATAGCATTGCGTCCGATTTTTACGAACTGATGCACGCCGCAAAATCCGCCTAGAACGGCTCTGTCTTCCACAATTACATGGCCTGCCACAGAAGCATTGTTTGCCATAACTACATTATTGCCGATGACACAATTATGTGCTACATGCGTATAAGCCATTAATAAGCAGTCATTACCGATGCGCGTTTCTTCTTCCGGACCGCAAGCACGGTGAATTGTCGCAAATTCGCGAACCTTCGTTCTGTCGCCGATGATGACATACGATTTTTCACCTCTAAATTTTAAATCCTGCGGTTCTGCACCGATAGACGCACTAGGGAAAATCACACAGTCTTTACCAATTGTTGTCCAGCCTGTAATAACCGCATGCGGCTGCACCTTGGTTCCGTCGCCGATTTCCACATTTTCATCAATTATTACATACGGTCCTATTTCCACATTTTTACCAATGCGGGCATTAGGATGTATTATTGCTGTAGGATGTATTTTATTATCTTCTCCCACTGAATTTCACTCCTCATTAAAATCAAATTGCTTTGATTCTTTAATTAATTTATCAAAGGTTCGATTTTTGCAATGCAAACGTAAAATCGCCCTGTGCTGCAAGCTGGTCGTCTACGTATGCTTCACAATGCACTCTGCCGAATTCGCCGCGGATTTTCACGATTTCAGATTTCATTATCAACTGGTCGCCAGGAATTACCGGTCTTTTAAATTTTACATTATCCATACCACCAAAATACGGCAGTTTACCTCTGTTTTCTTCTGGATATAAAAGAGCAAATCCGCCTACCTGTGCCATTGCTTCCAAAATAAGCACTCCCGGCATAATCGGACGTTCTGGGAAATGTCCATGAAACTGCGGTTCATTCATTGTGATATTTTTTACTCCCACAGCATATTTCATCGGTTCCAATTCTATAATACGATCAACCAATAAAAAAGGAGGACGATGCGGTAAAACTTTTTCAATTTCAGTAATATCAATTCTCATAATATATTAACCTCTTTTCCTATTAAACAAAATCTGCCAGAATTTTTTTTGCCAATTTCGTATTAAGTTCATGTCCTGATTTAACAGCTATAATATGCGCCTTCAATACTCCGGCCAGTCTTAAATCTCCAATAATGTCCAATATCTTATGGCGAACCAGTTCATTGTCATAACGTAGCTTATTCATCCAGCCTTCATCATTGTACACAATTACGTTCTCCAAATTGCCGCCAAGACCCAAACCCATTTTACGCAGTGCTTCCACTTCTTTTTCATAAGCAATCGTTCTTGCCGGAGCGATTTCCTGCTTATATGTATCAATACTGTCAAACGTAAAATCATAATACTGAGTACCAATCAGCGGATGCGGATTTAAAGAAGTAAAACTTACACGAAAGCCGTCATACGGAACAGCCATCACAAACCGTTCACCGTCATCAATACGATATACTTTTTCCACAATTATTTCACGACGTATCTTATTCTGTTCACTGACACCGGCCTTAGCCAATAACTGCATAAAAACTTCCGAAGCGCCGTCAGATACTGGAGGTTCTTCATTATTGAGTTCAATATAGCAATTATCAATATTGCTGGCAAACAAAGTTGACATTAAATGTTCTATTGTAAAGATTTTTATTTCATTGCTGCCGATAGTCGTCGCTCTGAGCGTAGAAGTAACATTACTTGCTATTGCTTTTATCTGAGGCTTATCCGGTAAATCTGTTCTGATAAATACAATTCCCGTATCTACTGGAGCCGGACGTAGCTTCATTTTAACTTCTGCCCCTGAATGAAGCCCTATTCCCGAATATTCAACTTCCCGGGCAATAGTTTTTTGTCTATTCATAGCCGTCCTCCTAAAATTATATATACTTATTTTACAAGACAAAACATCTTACTGCAAGTTATTTACTTCTTTTTTCTTACGTTCAGCATATTTCCATCTATCATGTAGCCAGAACCATTCTTCCGGATAACGCTTTATATGTTCTTCCACCATTTTTGTCAAATCGTACATCATATTATATATGTCCTGTTTTTTATCTTTTGTTCTCATTGTAAACACAGGCTCTCCGATTGTCAAAATATGGTGTCCCGGTCTGTCTTGCGTAATAAATGCCGGTAATATCGGTGCGTTTTTAAAACGACTCATAACGGCAGGTCCCTGCACACAGGAGGCTTCATAGCCAAAAAACGGCATCATGATGCCTGTTGAACCGCCGTCCTGGTCCATAATAAGACCAATAAAATACTTTTTACTGAGCATCTTCATCATATCTTTTATATCCAGCTTATCCGTAATATGCATACCGGTAAAAGCCCTGCAGTAATTGATGAAATTATTAACTTGTTCATTTCTTTGATGTTGCGCAACTCCTGCTATTTTCATGCCATGATGCGTAAGTGCCGCTCCGATTATCTCCCAGTTGCCGCTATGCGCTGTGGCAATCACGCCGCCAGTATTATATTCCATAGCCTTTTTTATATTTTCCTCGCCGATAATCGTCACGTATTTATCAATATCGCGGCAAATTATTTTAAACCGCAATACTTCCATAATCATTGGCCCGAAACGAGTCCATGATTTTTTAGCAATCTGCTGTGCTCTCATTTCATCAACATTTAAACATCGTTTAATATTTCTTACTGCCATAATTTTACGTTTTTTAGGTACAGCATACCATGTCAAACTGCCGAGAATTTTTCCAATAAATCTCGTCAATCCTTCCGGCAAAAAGCAACAGACATTACTCAAAAAAACCAAACTTTTATAAAGCATCTCCAATCCCTCCTCTCTTTGAAAAAAAAGTAGCAAAGTCTGTGCCTTGCTACATAAAAGTATCAATTAATTGTTTTTTTCCTCTAACGCTTTTAAACGTTTTTCCATTAATTTTAACTTTTTCACCATATCCGGCAAACGACCTTCTGTTGCTTTAATACGTAACCATTCCTGATGGGAACGAGCAGGAAAACCGGCATAAAATGAATTTTCCGGAACATCCGCGATAAGACCCGTTCTTGCCGCCATTACGGAATTACTGCCTACTTTTATATGTCCTTTTGAACCTACCTGTCCGGCAAACGTTACATTGTGTCCAACAAGAGTCGAACCGGCCAGACCCGTCTGCGCCACTACTAAACAATTTTCGCCTAAAACACAATTATGACCGATGTGCACCAGATTATCAATCTTTGTACCTCTGCCAATCAGCGTGGAACCGGTAGTTGCTCTATCTATACCTACATTACAGCCGATTTCTACATCATCTTCTATGACTACATTACCTACCTGCGGAACTTTTGTATGTTTTCCTTCTTTTGTAATAAAGCCGAACCCATCTGCACCGATTACGGTATTATCATGAATAATGGCATTTTTTCCTACCTGACAGAATTCACGTACGCTCACACCGGAATGAATTTCGCTGCTGCTGCCGATTTTAGCATACTGACCAATATATACATTAGGATAAATCATTACATCATCATCAATCTGTGCATTGTCATCAATGTAGGCAAAATCCATAACGGCTACATTTTTTCCCAATTTAACATTTTTACCGATATGTGCTTTATCACTGATTTTTCTTTCTATAATCAATTCAGGTTTAAAGATATTCAATAAAATATTAAAAGCCGCACGCGGATTTTTTACCTTTATACTCGTCTTACTGAAGCCTTCCACATCATCTTGAATAATAACAGCTGCCGCATTACACGATACAGCTTCTTCCAAATGTGGTTCTACCGCAAAAGTGACTTCACTCGGTCCCGCCAGAGCAATACCCGTAGCTCCTGTAATTATCAGATTTTCATCATATTGTCCTTCTAATTTTCCGTCAACCAGTGCGGCGATTTCCCTCAAAGTTTTCTGCATAACACTTACCCTCTTTTACTGCAATTTCTGAATAACTTCATCTGTTATATCAATACCGCCTTGAATAACGAATTCCTGTTTCTGAATTTGCATACCGTTGCTACGGACAAGCGTTTTCGGCACTACAGCAGACAATTCTTTTTCAGTGGAAACTTCTGCCAATACTTTATCCATCGTATTTTTTATCTGCGATTTATACTGCATATCAAGACCCTGATACTGCCGCTGAATACTCATCTGTTCTTTTTTAAAATCTTCATCGCTCATAGAAGCTTTTTTATTGTACAGTTCCTGTTCTTTTGCTTCTATTTCTTTATTTTTAGTATCAATATTATCTCTTATTGTCTTTATCTGCGGTGCTTCATTCATTACCCGCTCTGCATCCAAATAACCCAGTTTCGTATCATTGCCGCAACCTGCCATGAATACGCTCATTAAAGCTATTACTAATGCTACTAATGCCAATTTTATCTTCATTATCAAGCATCGTCCTTTCATTTTTCCTTTTCATCAGCATTTACTGCCTGCTGTCTTTGCAAAATTCTTTCCTTATCCTGCTGCAATTGACTTAACACGTCATCGGTTATATCAACAGCATCTATTCCCACTACCATGCCATTTAAAATATTTTCATCAAAACTTAAATCACTACTATTGCCAAAAAAATTATTACTAAGCGGCACATCAGCTACTACCAGTTTCAAATGTTTCTGTACTGCAATCTTAGTTGCCTTACTGGCTATATCTTTTATAATACTTTTTCTAAGCAGTTCAATTTCATCATCTTTCGTATGCAGCAGAATAACCAGACGCTCACTGTCTTTCTTTCTCGCCTGAAGCATGTTCATCCTGTCCTGCATATACTGATTGGTACGCTGCTGTTCTAAAGCGGTTCTCCGATTGGAGTCTTCCACATCCTTTTGATGTTGTCTCATGTTATTGAGTCCAAGCTCTTTTTCGCGCGCATTGCGCCATGCCATAAGTTCCTGTGCCACACGCAGATTAAACTGTTGTTCAATTTGGAATGCCATTTTGCCGCGTTCGATTTTCAGTTTTTCCATTTCTTCCAGCAATGCATCTATCTCATCTTTCTTCAATCGAAGATTTTTGGCATTATCCAATTTTATTGTACAATTTAAAATTTCATTAGTATATCTGTCTGTTACTTCCTTTATTGCCGCATTTTTTTCTTCAGCCAGATTGGCTCTTATTTCATTTTCCTTAACAGCCGTTTCTTCCTTGAGCTGCTGTCTCAAATTAATTTCTCTCAGATTATCCTGCTGATTTACCAATTCATCAAATACATTTTCCGCTGGATTTATTTCCGGCGGTTCCAGAGATTTAGCATCCGTTGCATAAGATTTTAATCTTTCTAAAATCAGAAAACGTTCTGCCTGCAATCTGATAAGATTTGAATAATTTACATGTTCTGGCATTAATTTATCTATATCGACCACAGCTACAGCGGATGTTACATCTTCTGTCTGTTGAGGAGGTTTTGTATTTTTATGCCAGATGTAACCAATGCCGACAACAATTAAAAGCAAACAGACTATACCAACAAATACATTGCGTTTATTATAGTTCTTCCTTCTCTCCTGTTTTGTTTTTTCGTCATTATCTGTCATAATCTTCCCCCTTTACTAAAATACCGAGCGATTATAGCTCGGTATTTTATCAATCAGCCATCATAAATTACACATTATTGAGCATTATTGGCATCAGAAGGTGCCGTTGCAGTATCCGCATTTTCAGCGGCTGCATTACCATCAGTACTGTTAGCATTATCTGCCGGCGCATCTGCAGCCGGAGCAGCTGTATCAGTAGAACCGCTGTCTGTTGCTACATCGCCTTCAGCCTGAATTTTTTTCAATACTTCCTGTGTGATGTCCTGTCCGCCGTACAACACATTGTTTTTATCTAAAACTACATTTATACTGCGGGAAGCTGCTACTTCCTGAACTTGATTTTCAATACTTGTGCGGATCGGATCAATTAATTCTTTCTGTTTATCCTGCATTTCTTTCTGTTTCTGTTCAATGAACTGCTGCTGTTCTTCCGGTGTCATACTTCCGGCTTTCTGCGTAAATTCATCTTGAACCTGTTTAGCTGCTTCTTCATATTTATCACGCGCAACCTGCATGCCCGGATGCTGCGAGATAAGCTGCGAATAATCAACTACACCGACATTTGAGGATGATGCTCCCGCCATACCGGACTGATACTGGGATACACCTAAAGCCACAATACTGAAAATAAATACTGCCGCTATAATTACACTGATAATTTTTACTTGTTTCTTTTGAAAGTTAATCAACTTTATCTGCTCCTTATAAAAACGTCTTAAAAATTTTATCAAAATTTATTGCTAAACCGCCTTAGAACGCACCGCCTACTGTAAAGTGCAGACGACCGCCGTCTTCACCCCAACCGTAATCAAGGCGAAGCGCACCAATAGGTGTCTGTAGCTGCATACCCACACCAGCACTGGCATGAAGATTAAACTCTTGTTCTATATCATCCCATTTCCAAGATTTACCGCCCCAGGCATCACCAGCATCTACAAATAATGCTCCCTGTACTTTATTGGCAAGCGGGAAGCGGTATTCCACCGTGCCCATTACCATTTTATTACCAGTAAACTGGTCGTCACGATAGCCACGTACAGAATTCTGTCCACCGACTTCAAATGCGGAGTTTTCTGGCAGATCCTCATTGGCATAACCGACACTGCCACGCAGTGCTATAACCTGAGCATGACCTACTTTATAGTATTTCTGTCCATTCAATGTAAATTTTGTATAATCGAAATCACCGCCAAGACCAGCATATTCAATACCGATACTGGTACGTGAACCTTCTGTCGGGAAATAAATATTGTCACGCGTATCTCTTACCTGTGAAGCAATAATACTTCTCGTTTCACCAAAATTACTATTCAACCATTCTGTATTATCATGTCGATCCCACGGACCATCTACATGACCACGATATTCCGTTTTATTAATGCGGAAACCGAGGAAGTTAGTCGTATATTCATTTATCGGGCGACCGAAATTAAGTTCGTATCCTTCGTTTTTCTTATCGTAAGTTTCTACGTCATCGCCATTATTATCATAATCGTCGTATTCATACTTACGATTATAAATACGGAATGTGCCACTCGTTTCCTTTTCATCAAGCCAAGGTTTGGTATAAGAAATACTGTAACCGCTGGAGTCGCCGTCATCACCGCCGAATTCATACATGGCTTTTACCGAATCACCTGTACCTCTAAAGTTCGTATCCCCTATACTAATCATCCCCAAAAGACCGTCCTGGCTGCTGTAACCGGCACCGATACCGAAAGAACCTGTCCGTTTTTCAATAACGGTAAGTTCCATGATGATATTGTTCGGGTCTTTCTCACCTGGCAAAAGTCTTACGCTGACATCTTCAAAATAACCTAAATTATATACACGCTGCATACTGCGGCGCGCTTTTTGCGAATTAAACACTTCGCCCGGTTTCATACGCATTTCACGTGTGATTACGTAATCTTTCGTTTTATCATTACCTTTTACAGCATAACCTTCCAGAATACCCTCGTTAAACTGCAGACTTAAATTACCGCTTTCATCAATGGAAATATCTCTTAATTTAGCCAAAATATAACCGTCTTTGCGATAACTTCCTTCAATATTGGATAAATCCGTATTCAGCTGTCTGAGATTTAAAATCTCGCCTTCTTTTACATTAAGCATGCTTTTTATTTTTTCATTTGAGTAAATACTGTTGCCACTGATATCAATAGAACGTAAAACCGGATTTTCCATTACATGGTATGTAATTTTTACACCTTCCGGTACAACCTCAAATGACGGATAGTTATCATAGAAATAACCCATATTATAAATACTGATACGGTCCTGTTCAATATTTTTAACATCGAACTTATCTCCAGCTTTCGTTTTCAAGGCAGACAAAACATCTTCCTTAGAAATAATGTCTGTACCGTCAATATCTACACTAACAATGGTTTTATCAGCATATGCTGCCGTAGTATTTTTTATAACATCTTCAGCCGGCCGCTGTTCTTTCCACTGATTCATTTTAGCTACAGCCGCTTCATCATGCACTTTATCTTTCGTATCTTTTACTTCGGCACTCTGCTGTTTATCCGGCGCTGCTTCCACTGTTATCTTTTTGTCTGTTGCCGTTTCAACATCAGTATCAGCAACAGCTTTATCCATAACAGCTTCTGCCTTTTGTTCAGCTTCAGCCGGCGTCATATTTTCAACCGCCATCACACTTGCCGCAACCGGATGATTTTCAGCAATATTAGCATCAACACTGTTGGCATTACAACTGTTCAGCCCTAAAACACTGAAATTGGCCATCGTTAATGCACAAACCAGTAATTTATAATTTCTCCTTTTCAAAAAAACAACCTCCTTGATTAGGTATTGTGTATCATTTGACATGCTTCTTCCTGCTTTGGCAGGAGAATTCCATGATACAAGCGATATCGACCTGCCTTGCAGGTGTTATTATATCCTTCCCACCGGTTGATGCCTCAACCTTAATCATAGTAATTTTAGCACAAGTTCAGCAAAAAACATATCTAATCTGCAAAAATTTTACAATACCCAATAAATTATTTTTAAAATATTGGGTATTGTACCACAGAAAAATTAAAAACATATTAGAATTTCCACTGCATTTCTACTTTTACATTATATCCGCCGTCTTCCCATTCTGTAACTACACCTAAATTGCTATTGATATAATACTGCAGACCAATTCTATCCAAATCATAATTTATGCCTTTTGTATATTTAAGCATTATATCATCCGACAGATATTTACCTATTTCGATATTATATACTTCACCGTCATCCGTATCAAACCGTCTTTTTTGACTGTCGGACAAAGTGTCACGGGAAATTCTGAATTCATCCAAATTCAATACGTTACGCAGCGTTCCTTCCAGTTCATTCAAAAAGCTCATCTGTAAACCGACTGTTGCAAATGATACTAAATCATCTTCCGTTATCTCACCTGAATTATTACTGTAATCAGTGCGAAATGCCAAAAGTTTCAATATTTCAGCTTCACTCATTTGCGGGTCTGAACGCAACCGTGTTGTCAAATTCTTATCTACTGCACCGCTTACCGTAACAAATACAACCGTTCTATCCAGTCTTGTCGTAGCTAAAAATTCGACACTTGGGAAAAACGAGCCGACTTGATTGAACACTACATTACCTTCATTGATTTTAAAAATAGTTTTTAGTACATTGATTGTACCGTTGCGCGCATGCAGTGAGCCAGAAGAATCCGGCCGGTGTGTTGTCCCTTTTATACTGAATGCTCCTTCTATATATAAATCATATAAAAGCGGGTCATAGGCATGTACATTGTCACCTACATTTACATTTATATCCAACGCCATCAACGGAAGCGGAGAATCAGATGTTTCCGGAAGCGGCGGCGTAGATAATGTAATATTATTAAAATCAAGATTTGCTGTTAACTTCGGTACTGTCCTACGTCCGCCGAACAGTGTCGTTTCATTAAGCTGTACATTACCGTTTAACGGGCCCGTATAAAAATCGGATACTACATCCAGATGATTCAAATCCAAATTAAAATTATAATTTGTAATACCGTTGCCGCTTATATTCGCCATACCGGTCAATGTATATGAACCATTACCCATTACACCGTCAAACTGCTTTACAGTCATTAAATTACGATTGAAATCAATATCCATATTCATATTCTGAAGCGGACTATCTATGAACGAAAATTTTATTGCACTGTCTTGCATGGAAATATTACCCTGAAAATCAGGATTTGCTACTGTACCTCTAATAGACAGATTACCCTGCACATTACCCATTGACCATTCTACATACGGTGTCAAAGATGGAAGAATATTCAAATCGGTATTTTCCAAATATACTCTTAAATCCATACTGTCATACATGCTGTCTTCATCGCGTTTTGTAGTATCAAGCGCCGCCAGCGGAATAGAACCTTCCGCTTTCAAAGCACATTCGCCCTTTTTAGCTGTAGCCTGATTAATATAGATTATATCATCTCTCAAATTCGCCATTAAATACGCCGTATCAAACTGAGAACCGTCACCTTGTACGGAAATTGCCACATCCGCTGTCGGTGAACTTAATGTTCCTGCCAACTGTATATCAGTATTCATCACGCCGTTTACAGTTACGTTTAAATCACATAAGTGCGTTAAAAGATTTATATCCATATTGCTGGCAGAAATTCGTCCGTCCAGACTGCCTCCCGTTAAATCCACACTGCCTATAGCTGCCACTTTTCCTGCACCCTGCTCGCCGTAAAAGCGGTTGATTTTTACTATACTATTTTCCAACTGGGCATCAATTTCCATATTATTAAGCGGATAATCTTTCAGTTTTCCCTCCGGCATATTGCCTTTCAAATCAACATGCGGATTTTCATATGTGCCTGATAAATCAGCCCGTCCATTAAACTTGCCGTTAAGCAGATTATTTTTCAAATTAGCCATTGCCATTGCTGCGTTAATATCCGCTTGAATGATATCTGCTCTGCCCTGTACCTGCTTCGTATTTAAATTTACCTGTCCATCAAAGTCATATTCACCGCCGTTTTGTTTAAAGGCGAATTTTTCCAGACTTAAAATCCTGTTTGTTAATTTTAAACGGCCATATATATCATCTATCTGTTCACCGTTTAAAATAATATCATCGGCTGTAAGTATACCGTCAAAATTTAGTGCGCCGACTTTGCCGCTTAACGTTCCGTCAAAACTTGCCATGCCCTGCGCCGGATACGGCAAATCAACCTGTAATTTATCAATCAGTATTTCGTCAGCTTTAAACTTAAAATCAAGTTCCTGGTCTCTGCTTATCGTACCATTAAGATTTGCCTTTAAAAACGGCGAAGCAATTATAAAGTTTTTCAGATGCGTATCGCCGTTTACATATTCATACGCACCGTCCACTTCCGTAAGCAATATACCGTTTATGCTGCCGTCATAAAAATGCAGACTACCCTCCGCTTTGATATCTTCCAAAGAACCCGTCAGGTGCAGTTTATTATCCACATTTCCCGTCAGCTTTAAATCAGGCATAACAGCTGCAATCAAATTTTCCATACGTGCTTTATTTGTCGTAACCGTCATATCTATGAATTTTTTGCCTTTAAAGCCCAGTAATCCTGTCGCTTCATGTGTAACTTCGCCTTTGTTGATGAACTGACATGTATCCACACGCATTCCATCCAAATTACCGATTGCCGAAACAAGAAGGGAATCAAACGGTTGTTTGTAAACAGCCCCGTCTTGCGCCATCAAATCTATTTTTAAAACAGGATTGTCGATATTTCCATGCAGACGACCGTTAAAATTAGCCGTTCCGCTTAAATCAAGCTGACCTGCAAAATTCTGCACTAAAGCCAAATCAATTCCAGATGCATAAAAATCGGCCGTTATCTCATCTTTTACCATACCGCCTTTAGCTGCCAGTCTACCGCCGTTAGCAAATGAAGCCGTCAGCGCATCAACCTGCAGATTATCGCCTTCCTTATAAAAAGAAGCTTGTATTTGCTGTATCGGTATAATTTGATAACTGCCATTATTTACTTCCAGACGGCCACTTAAGTTTAATCCTGCAAAATCAAGACCCTGTCCTCTGAAATCACCTCGCATCACAGCACTGCCCGTTACATCCGGTAAATATTCATGAAGCATTGCTAAATCTATATTACTGGTACGAAATGACCCTTTATAAATAAAATCGTTCAAATCACACTGTCCGGAAGCCCAAAGCCAGCCGCCCAGCACATCAGCTCTCAAATCATCGATAAAAATCTGATTTTGCGCATAACGTGCACTGACATCAAGATTTTTAACCTCCATACCGTATACTGTCGCCGTATCGGCTTTAAGCGCTGCACCGACTTTCAGTTCGTTCATCTTGCCATAAGCTGCTGCAATTAATGATACACTTCCGTCAAACGGAGAGTTTTCTATAAACAGTGCCGGATTGAAAGCCTTGCTTTCTGCAATTAAACGAAGCTCCGGTTCTGTCATATAGTCAAGCACTTTACCGTGTACGGATACTACCTGCTGTTTAGATTCTCCTCTGACAAAAAGCTGTAAATCCTCTCTGTCAAGCAGAATAAGACCCATAATATTTTCAATATCCTGGTCTAAAATCTCACAGGCACCGTCTTTAAAATTAACAGAGCCGTTTAAAGCATAACCGCCTTTCAAATCCGATATGACATGAATATCAGCCTTTGGTATAAAACCACTCTTAATATTGACATTACTGAGCTGCTCTTCCGGTATGAACGGCAGATAATTCATGATATCCAGATTTTCTGCAACTATTTCCAAATCAGTATTTTCATTACTGCCAATCGTTCCGCTGATTTTAATATCTGCCTCATTATGTTTCAGCGAACCCTCTATTTCTATTGCTGTCAAATCATGACAGTCCGCCGTCAGATTTATATTTTCTGCACTAAGTTGTTTCCCTGCCAAACGGACGGTAGCCTTTCCATCTGAAACAGCGACATTTCCTTGAAAATCCACAGGTTCAGTCGATTCGGTATCAATCAAATCCTCTATATTCCATCTGCCGTCGCTGTCCTGCTCTAAAAACAGCTGCGGTCTTGTTACATCAACATCACTTATTCCTGCCAGCGGCGACTGCGTTACAATATCCCAAAAATCAATCGTAACCGTCACTTTATCCGCTTTTGCTATAAGTTCATCTTTTTTATCGTAAATTTCAATATTATTTACTGCAGCTGAATTTACCGATACTACTTCGACAGCATCCATATTCACTTTATTTTTCAAAACAGACTGTATCTGCTGAGATACAATCTGCGCCGTACGCTGTTTGAACTGAGGAGAATTTATGATAAAAAGCACGGCTGCCGCCAAACAGATTATAACTGCTATACTAATGCCAAAAATTATTATGGGTTTTCGTTTCATAAATTCTCACGCTCCTAAGCTAATTTAATTTCAGCCGATATATCATACGGTTTATTTTTCCGCTATAACAATAAACGGGAACGATTTGTCTGTTCCCGTTTTTAATTTATTCTATTGTTTAGTATACCATGAATTTCCTACTTAGAAAATATTAATATGTTTTTGCTGCTACAGCCTGAACATCCAAATCAACCGGTATACCCATTGCTTTATCGAGCTGAGCCTTGCTTACATTGTAATCGTAAAGTGCCTGCACGTAATTTGTTCTGGCTGTCGTAAGTGCTACACTTGCATCCATTACATCAATATTCGTACCGACACCTGCACTGTAGCGAACCTGCGCAATCTGATAATCTTCCGTTGCCTGATTTACAGCTACACTTGTAGTTTGAATATTCTTTTCGGCTGCAACTAAGCTAAGATATGCCTGATGAACTTCAAGCTGAATAGTTTCTTTTGTATATTCCGCCTGTTCCTGTGCTTTGGCAAGAGCTGCTTCCGCCTGTCTTACCTGCGCTTTCGTTACATTATTATCAAAAATATTCCAGCTAGCATTTACGCCGACCTGAGCCTGTTCCGCACCGTCATCTGTAAAAGCATCATTACCATCTATTGTATAGCTTGTATACGCCGACACGGTCGGATAATATCCCGCTCTTGCCGTATTCACCTGCGCCTGTGCCTGTTCTACCGCTTTAATTGCAGCCACTCCGTCCGGACGGTTGAGCAACGCTTCCGCTACACATTCGTCAAAATTCAAATCGTATTTTGTATATCTGAGTTCATCCTGAATATTCAACCGTGTCTGAGTCGGCAGTCCGATAATATTATTTAATGACGACATGGATAAATCGTAATTATTCTCTGCCGTAACTAAACTCTGCTGCGCATTGGCAAGCTCCGTCTGCGAACGCAGAACATCCGATTTTGCTACCGTACCGGCTGCGTATCTGGCATTAACCACATTTAAATGTTCTTGCAGCTGGTCTACAGTTTCCTTATTTACGCCGACCAGATTGCGGTTCTGCAAAATACTGTAATAGCCCTGCGTCGTATTAAGTTTAATCGTCTGCTTTGTATTTTCCAAATTCAAATCGCTGATATCTACGCCGATTTCATTGGCTTTAATATTATTTTCCAATCGTCCGCCGCTGTACAGTGGAATAGATGCCTGCAACGTATTGCCATACGACTGATCTCTGTTTAAATTATTATAATATGCACCGTTTACGGCAGCGGCACTGCCCTGCCAGCTGATAGTAAGACCTTTCTGCCCTCTAGCTTCTTTCAAAGCCCAACGTGCCGAATCCGTATCATAATAAGACTGCTTGATTGTACGGTTGTTTTCCATAGCCATCTGTATGCTGTTGTTCAAGGTCAAATCCACAACTTCTTCGGCATTTGCCAGTCCCGCATTCGCTAAAAATAAAGAACCGCTTAAAAGTACGGCTGTTATAGTTTTATTCAAAGATTTTCTAGTCATTTAAAATATCACTCCCAAAATTAAAATTCTTGTCTTAAGCCAAGATAAGCGGCTCTTTCATCTGAATCATTTATATCTTTTACCTGTCCTATTAAATAGGTCCCGTCAGTAAGTTCATACTGACCACGCAATTTTACTCTTATATCATCCGGGTCATAGGCATCCAAAGAAATCTGACTTTTTTCACTCGTCTTAAAGTCAACTCCCAGACCCACTTTATCATCAATCAGACCTCCTCTACCTGTAAAAGTACCGTTGCCGGTACCTACCTGCAAATTCGTTCCGCTGTCATCGCCGCCGATATCATCAGCACCGATGAGCAAAAAAGAATTCGGGTCGCTGTAGATTTTCACATCGGCATTTACCGCCCAATCGGACTCACCACCGCTGTAAAGCGCATCCACACCCGTTTTTATCTTTATATCAGAAACTTTATTCATCATCGAATCAGCCCGTGTGGATATATCATTAGCATTATCAATTATATTTCTTAATTTTTCCGCCGTAGCCGGGTC
The DNA here is from genome assembly GCA_900554895.1 of uncultured Megamonas sp. Taxonomy (GTDB): domain Bacteria; phylum Bacillota; class Negativicutes; order Selenomonadales; family Selenomonadaceae; genus Megamonas; species Megamonas gallistercoris. Next base: position 19,017 of record USIX01000012.1, read on the forward strand.
GGCAATTACTGGTTCCATGTTGGCAGCCATCTTTTGAATACTCTGGCTTGTAGCCGCTAAATTAGCTATAGCCGTCTTCATTTTCTCCGCCGTCTGTCCGTCACCAGAAAAATCATTCAGCATACGGTCGATTTCATCGGCAGCACTTGCCATGCTGGTCGTCATCGCCGACAGATTTTTTATCATTTTATCTATATCTTGCTGATTATTAACAGCAAGCTCAGACATAATACGCATCAATTCATTCATATTGCCGGTAAGTTCGTTTAAATTAACCGCCGTCTGTATCAAAGAATTCTGCACATTCTTATTGCCCAATATCGTATTCATTGATTTTATGAGCTCCTGAACATCTACAAGCGTAGTTCCAGCCTGCGCTAACAGATAGTCAAGGCCCTTTTCATCTACACCCTGTACAGATTCACCACCTGCCAGATAAACACCGGACGGATGTTGCGGTGGCATTATACTGATAAATTTTTCCCCCATCAGCCCGTCGCTGTTTATAGTAAACAATGAATCCTTCGCTATCTGTGTACCGCCTCTTATTTCTACAGTGACTTTCGCTTTATCTTTATAAGCTTCAATTGATTTAACTCTGCCCACAGCAATTCCGGCGTAGCTTACTCCGGCTCCCGGTTTTAGTCCTGTTACCTGATTAAAAGTAATATCAAAACTGTAATCATCTTCCTTAGCCGGATTGAAACCACTTAAATAAAGTACGATAGCTGTTAATAAAACCAAGCCGATAACAGTAAAAATACCTACTTTTGCCTCATTTGACATTTCCTCACCTCTTCCTTTCTTTGCTGACATTTATAAATTCCATAACTCTGCTGTCCGTAGATTTTTTAATTTCATCCGGTGTACCGATGGCAATCATCTCACCGTTATACAGCATAGCTATTCTATCTGCTATATAAAAAGCACTCTTCATATCATGCGTTACCACAATCGAAGTAACACCCAGAAGTTTTTGCATCTGTACTATCAAATCATCTATCTTTGCCGAAGTTACCGGGTCAAGTCCGGAACTAGGTTCATCATAAAGCAGAATTTCCGGTTCAAAAGCAATTGCCCTGGCAAGACTTACTCTTTTTTTCATACCGCCGGAAAGTTCATTCGGCATGAAGTCGGAAAATCCTTCTAGACCAACCAGCTTTAATTTTTCCTCCACAATCTGCTTAATCTGTTCCTTGCGCATTTTACTGTGCTCCCTAAGACCGAAGCCGACATTGTCGCCGACGCTCATGGAGTCGAACAGCGCCGAATACTGGAAAACCATGCCCATTTTCAGACGCACTTTATCGAGCTGCATTTCATTCATAGCGGAAATTTCCTGGTCTTTGATAAAAATACTGCCTTTCTCCGGCCGCAAAAGCCCGATTAAAAGTTTCAGCAGTGTCGATTTGCCCGAACCGCTGCCGCCGATAATGACGAGCGTTTCTCCTTTATGCACCGTGAAATTGATATCTTTCAGCACATGCCTGCCCTTAAAATATTTATGTAGATTAACTACTTTTATCATTATACCACCTCACCGATAAAGCACCATGGACAATAAGCAGTTGCTGAAAAATATCACAATAATGGATACAACCACCGAACGGGTCGTCGCCTTGCCCACGCCTTCAGCTCCGTTTTGCGCATTCAAACCGTAATAACAGCCGACAATGGCGATAATTGCGCCGAACACAACGGCTTTTATAAGACCGCCCACGACATCATGCGGTTCTACGAAAGTATTAATAGAATTGATATACATGTAGATGTCTATATCGTAATAATTCGCCACCATCCAGCCGCCTATCGAGCCGATTACATCACCGAACACGACGAGCAGCGGCAGCATCAGCATACAAGCAATAAGACGCGGCACAACCAAATACCCCACCGGATTTGTCGCCATCACCTTTAAAGCATCAATCTGCTCCGTTACTTTCATGGTACTTATTTCCGCCGTGATAGCCGCGCCCACGCGCCCTGCCGTAACGACACCGGCCAGCACCGGACCGAGCTCGCGCCCCACGGCAATCGTGACGATACCGCCGACCGTCGACTGCGCGCCGAGACGGATAAATTCCGTCGCCGTCTGCAGCGTCAGTACCATTCCCGTAAACAGCATGGTAAGCGCAATTATCGGCAATGTATCCACGCCCAAATGCGACATCTGCTGAAAAACATGGCGTATGCGCGGCATGTACCGAAGCTGCATTACCGTATTGCCTACGAGAATAGTAAACTGCCCCAATGTTTCCATGCAGTTTATGACGTAACTGCCTATCCGTTCAAAAAATCTGATTATCATACAAAACGTTCCTCTTTATACTTTTTATAGATATTACTGCAAAACTAAATAACACTTAACTTATTATGCTAATTAATTTTTTTAAGCAGTATAATACTTTATATTTAGTGAGGTTAAGTGACAACATCGAACGAATATAAAGTATTATACTGCTGTCTGCAGGCGCAATGTTTTACCAGCACAACAAGTAACACTTACGATTTTAGCAACGATTTTTAAATTAGTAAATACTTATTTACTAATTTTAGATAAAAATTCAGCAAAAGTCTTTACGTATTCCGACTTAAAATGAAAAACATCCATAAGAAAAGTCTCAATTCTCATGGATGTTTTCTCACTATTCGATTTTAACAACGATTAGTAAATTAGTAAATACTTATTTACTAATTTTTAATGATATTTTAATCTTTTTCCACTTCAATACTCGTCTGCACGAAGTTGTCGATTACGTATTTCGTAGCGACTTTCGTCTCACGGTTTTTGTTGAGTTCCTCGCGTTCTTTTTTACTCATCTTGCTGAGTTCTTCCGACAGTTTGACAGCATCAGCAATCGCTTTGCTCTGGTCCTGCTCGCTTTGAATATCCACTGTCGGCGTTATAACGATTTCATTATTTTTATTGAGATTTTTCAAATCGTTCAACCGGTCGGCCGTCGACATCTGACCTGCTTCCTGCGGATTGATGACAAGCCCGCTCTGCAATACTTCCGCCAGCTGCACAAAACCGCCGCCTTTAACTTCAAACGCCATTGTGCCTTCTTTCTGTGTTTTCGGCACTACGTACGGAATTTCCACCGTTTCCGCTTCTTTACGGTACGGCTTAATCATGACTTTGAAAACGACCGTTTCACCCGGTTTCACTTTTTCCTTATCCGGAATGGCACTGACAATCGAAGCTGTATTACGGTTTGATGTATAATCGACATCGACTCTTATGTCAAAGATATTGGACGGCTTATCCATGTTGGTGCAGAGGAAATACACCGCCTGCGTCAGCTCGCCGACTACGAACTGACCGACATCTTTAGCGTCGTAAAACATATTTTCCCGCTCAAATACGCCTTCCGGCACTTCATCCGTCTTGATGGCGAATTTTACATTGGCTGTGCCATAACCAGAACGGTCGGCCGTGCGTTCCATCGAAGCATACACGATACTTGCCGCCAGCGCCGGTATTATATCTTCATCATAGGCTATTTTCGCCGCGTATTCCTGCTCTCTGCCCAGATTTTTATCCTTCACGAATACGCGGATAGGCACGGAAGCCGGATACTGATGCAAAATACCCGATACGCCGGAAAAACGGTCCTGATTTACTCTGCCGATAATCTTGCCGAATGAGCTTACCTTCACGCCGTTTAAAATGCCGCCCGCCGTTCCGATTACATCTGCTTCCGTCAGGAAATAATTCACATTGCCTTTATACGTCATCGGATGACCGAAAGCCAAAATTTTATCGCCGTTGACGGCCGTTACCGTACCGGTGCCGCCGGCAAAGAAATCACCGTAAGCCATGACCACACCGACGGCATCGCCTTCATGCAGCACGGCGTCCGTTTTTATGTCGCTGCCGGAAGTGCCCACACCGTCGCCGACAAATACACTGCCTTGATACGGCACCATATTATCGCCCGCCATGGCTTCCTTCAGAAAATTGAATGAGCTGCCCGTAAAGCCGGATACATACACATCAGCCGGAGCACTATAGCTATTTTTATTCATTTCACGCTGTTTGGCTATACTGTCCAAAATGAATTTGCTTATGGATATGTCTTCATTCGCTTTTTCCTTCATACCGGCATTTTGAAGCGCCGCAATTATTTTTTCACTGTTAGCTGTGTCCGTTTCAGCAGAAGCCGCTTTATCTTTTTCTTCTTTGTCTTTATCTTCCTTGTCTGCTTCATCACCCTTAACGGCAGCTTCCGTTTCAGATACTTCTGTATCCGACTCCGGCTCTGGTTCATTTTCCTCTACGATGACTTCCGCCTGAGCTGTTTCTTTCTCACTGCCGTCATCTGCCGTTTCATCCGCTTCTTCTGCATCGTCTTTTACGGCTTCATCTTCAGTTGCCAGTTCATCCGGATTTTCCGTATCCGTATTTTGAGCCAAATCATCCTGCAGTTTTTCTGCTTCACCGTCTTTTACCTCAAAATCACTGAGAATTTCCTCCAGACGTTTCTGCGCTTTGCCTTTTTCTCTCGTTTCGCCTTCCGGCGTGGACAGTATTTTCGACTTATACTTTTCTACTTCCTTATCGACATCTTCATCATACGTTTCCCGCTGTTTTTCGTATTCTTCCAATGTCAGGACGCCTACCGGCTTCACGCCGGATTTATTAATCGTCGACAGCGGGTCAGGCATCTGCCAGATTTTCATCATTTCCTCAACGGGAGTGATGTAGAACTTGTACGGCAGAACATCCTGCCCCACACTGCGCGCCACGGCTCCTATCAGCTTGCCGTCCACATATACGGGGCTGCCGCTCATGCCGTGAATTACGCCGTTCGTATCATCAATCAAATCGCCGTAGGCTCTTGCTAAAATCTGTTTGTAACTGCCGCCGCCGTTATTAACCACGCCCATTATTTCTACATTAAATCTTACTTTCTGATTGCCCTGCACCATTGTTTCGGCATACCCCTGCATTCCCGGCTTTATCTGCTCAGTCGTCATTATTTCCGGCATCGCCATGGCAGGAGTTATCCCCAGCAGTAACATCAAACATATTGTTACAAAAAATTTTACCATTTAAATATATACCAATCTACTTTCTTTATTATTCAGACTGCTCAATATACGCTACAATCTGTCCCGATTTTATTTCATCACCCTGTTTCACCAAGACCTGCTGCACCGTGCCGTCGACCGTTGCTCTGGCTGCCGAAGCCGTTCCTGTAAGCGTCGAAATTTCTACCAGAGAGTCACCGCTTTTTACAACCGTTCCCGCCGTTATGGTACTGCTCACCGTTCCCGACACAACGGCCGTCTGTTCCACCTGCTTGCCGCCCATGGCCAAAGCCGCCGCACAAATCATTAATATAGCTACCACTAATGCGATTATAATCTTGCTCTTTTTCATTTATATCACTTCTTTCCTTTAAATAATTATATATCTTGATGATATCATATCCGCGCCGAACTAAGCAAGTTTATCGGCGAACAGCCGTAAGCGCCGTCGCCACCGGACGCTGCCGTCCGTCCGACGGAGAATTGACTATTTTCCCGCCGATAACGAGCTCCGATGAACCGCCACCGTCAAAATTAACAGCATCTACCACTTCCATGCCGATTAAAAAGCGGGCGAATTCATCTAGCATCATGCCTTTGCTGTGCGACTGCCTGCCGTCCAGAACGGCAAACATTACATTGCCGTTTTTCAAAATGCCGACAGCCGTTCGCGGTGCTTTCGCGCCCGTAACATCGACGCCGATTTGTTCCTGCGCCGAAGTTATATCGACCTGTCCGTCTTTCACCAAAAGCGGTCCTACGCCTAAAATATCAGTAGCGCTGTTCCACGGCTCGTTAAGGCTTTGTTCTATCTGCAATGTATCACCGACTTTTAAACCGTTTAAAATTCTCTGACCTTCACCCGTTACAGAAACGACTGTTTCATCTTTGCGCAGCGGGCTGTTGCCTTTATTTATCGCTATAATTTTATCATCCTTCACCACATATTCCGTACCGCTGTTATTCGTCCCGGTGGATGCGCCGTAATAATGATTGTACAGCATTACACTGTCAGCACCGCGCGTGCCGTTAAGCCCCGATACAAACAAATCGCCCCTGTCGCTGTGTACGACGCCGTGATAGCTTACCGGTCCGATATACGGTGAGCCGTCAGCCAGCACGCCGAAGGCAGTGCGCGTCAGATACATCGACGAAATCATGTCGCCGGCGATTTTCGTCACGCCGTAAAGCTCTTTCCCGTCGCCGAAATA
>USIX01000013.1 GCA_900554895.1 uncultured Megamonas sp.
CAGTTTAATTATTTCAAAAGTATCGGTTTTAAGTTTCGGGTCGGAAATATCGGCTGTTTCCGTTTTATACGGCACATTAAGGATATATTGAGGAGCGGCATTTGTTAATGGTTGAGTTATTAAAATAAAAAATAGAGATAAAAGTAGGGTGAATATAGAGTGTTTGATTTTAATCATAGTAATACTTCCTTATAGTACGTCATCTAATAAATGTTCATATTCGGATAAAATTATGTTTAAGTCTTTTTCGGAGATTTGTAAATCCTTTGCTATATTATATATATTTCCTTTTGGATAAGCGTAGTTAAATAAGAAAATAACATCATTTAAAGGTCTATGGGCATATTGGGCATAGCGTACAGCAAGAAAAATAGTGCCTATATCATAGTTCTGTTTGGTTAAATTAAGAATAGCAGATTTGTCCATATCTAATTTTTTGGTTAAATTAGTACCGTCTATTAGCAGATTATTGAGGATAAATTTTTCATCATTCGGTGTTATATGTAGCAAATATCGTATACGCGCCCATGAATTTGTTTTACGCATGGACATAATATCGTCAAACGGCTTATGTGTAGCGTAATATACGAATAATCCCTCACTAAGTTCTTCCCATCTCCATCCGTTAAGGTAATAATCTTTTAGTAAAGAAGCCTTTATACCATAAAGTCTTTCAGCCTGTTCAAACTGTCTGGTGCGCACAGCCATTTCTTCTGCTGAAGGTGTTGCGAAAACTGTATTGTTATTTAAAATAAGTATATAGAATAGAAAAGAGATAAGTAAAATTTTTTTCATTATAATCACCTTATATTGGATAATAATATTATTTGTACTATTGATACATAGGAAAGATATTTATTTTAATAGTAGAATTTGTATCCGGTTCAAAGCAGTTCTCAGCTGGATTGTATCTGTATAAAACCATTATATCACCGATAAGCTAGTTGTGCGGAAATTCCAATCCGTGTGAGCAGATAATATTACTGTCGGTTTGCGGCAGATATTGATAGCGGTACTGCATATTAGGCGGAAAGCTGAATTTATTGTAATCGGCAAAGAGGGCAGGATTTTTTTGATAGGCTGTAAAAATATCATTTAAGCGGGATTTGTTTTGCAGAATAATTGTCTGATTGGCAGTGTAAAGATATATTTTTTTATCCGAATAGGAAATCTGCGAGGAAAAGTTCTGCCTGATAAAGTCGTTGTCTTTTTTTACGGTAAGGGGTTGCAGTGTATCGGTATCAAAAATCAGTGCATTGGTTCGATATAATCCCGTGCCGAGATGACTATTTATGGAAATGAAGATAAAATTTCTGCCGCCCTCGGAAAATACTACGGGTTTATCTATTATATCCGTTTTTTCCGTAATATAGGGAACGGTACTTTCTTTATCATTGTATTTTATATTGATTGCAGTATAATTTTGAGTTGTTTCATCGTATTGGAGCTGTTGAATAATTATCTTATCGTTAAGCGGTGAAGCATAGGCAATCTGTATGGAGAATAAGATTGGCAGTAAAACAGAAAATAAGGTGAAGATTTTGCGCATTGTAATCACTTCCTAATAAATTTTTAATCACGCTTCTTCGTGGTATTGGACGATATACCAGCTGTCATCATTTGGAGATTGATGAATGATGAAATGAATTTGATTGCTTACTTTAGCGGTTATTTTATTATTCATATTATAAAAGCTGATAGTGTAATCCATAGTGCAGTCGTATATCAACAGATTTTGCCATGTTGTGGATAAAGGATAGAGATATCCCCAGCTGTTTTCGACAGTATAATTTTCTTGTTTAATATCAACGCTAACTCTTGCAGCGTTACCGACAGTATTTCGATAACGTGATTGATTTAGGGCATAAAAGATTTCTTTCGACATATGAGCGGAATAGTTGTCGTTGTATGCGGATTTTGTGGTGATAACTTCAATTATATAGTCATGTTGCGGAATAGTCTGATTTTTCGATTGATTACAGCGGATAAGTAAACAGAAAGATAAAATTAAAAATGATATAATTAAAAATAAGATGAATTTTTTATTGTACATAATAAAAGCTTCTTTCAGTATTTGAAATATATTTGGAGCGGACGAAAAGTCAGTTTATCGAACTTAAAAATCTGCCGTATCTGACGGAAGCGGTCAATACGTATACCAAATGTAAGGAATTTCCGTTTTTTGACAATACAAATTACAGATACGGCATTTCGGTGAAGCATCATTTAATCTGCGTCTATGCTTTGAATATAACACCGATGTATTTTTTCGGCAACGTTATTATTCCGTATCATTATAATGAAGAAAAAAATATATTTGAAATAGATAAGGAAAAATCTCTTTTTGTAAAATTAGAACAGATGTATTACTGATATATAGATATTATATTAACATCATGTATATAAAATGTATTATAATAGTATATAAAGGAGGAATGAATGATGGCTAGTGTAAGTACGAATATAAAGATTGATGAAAATTTAAAAAAAGAAGCACAGGAACTTTTTGCTAAAATGGGTTTAAATTTATCTATTGCAGTAAATATGTTTTTATCACAGGCAGTAAGAGAACAGGCAATGCCTTTTAAATCCACATTGAATGTATATCCGCAAGAATTTCCGAATGCTGAGACGATGAAAGCCATAAGAGAATTTCATGAGGGGAAAAATGTTTCCAAAACGTTTGATACGGTAGAGGAGCTAATGAAAGAGTTAGATGCTTAAACTGAAATTTTATAAACAATTTAAAAAAGATTATAAGAAAGCATTAAAGCGGGGCTGCAAGAAAGAAAAAATTGAAGAAATTATAAAGTTGTTGCAAATGGGAACACCTCTGCCTGCTAAGTACAGAGACCATATACTAATCAATTTTCAAGGCAAAAATGGTGTAAGGGAATGCCATATTCAGCCTGATTGGTTGCTTATATATGAAATTGATGATGAAAACTTAATTTTAGGTTTGTTGAGAACAGGTTCTCATAGTGAATTATTTTAAAGTTTCCACGGGCTGTCATCTGATATTTTGCCGGATGACAGTTTTTTTATTTTGGCGGAAATACGACAGGAAGCACAGATATAAAAAATGAGAGCTAGCAGTTTTACGGACAGAGAAAGGGAGGATTTAGTTTCCGGCAGTAGCAGGCTTGGCGGCAACAGGCGCAGTAGAAGGTCAATGGTTATGCCGAATATGAAGAGCGCATTTATTATGCGTTCTCTGCCGAACAGTTTTCGGGCAGACTCGAAATTTTGGGCAAAGGCTTTTTGGTAATCATTGCTGATAAAGGATATTTTTTCATAGAATAATAAAATTTTATTATGAATAGTTGGTCGGACAGAAAAAACAAGAAAGATGCCGCTGATAAATTCTAAAATAGTGAGGAAATATATGATAAAAGCAGCGACAAAGTCATTTAAACAGCCGTAATAATCAAGTACAATTAATAAAATGACAAGGAAAATAAACAGTAGAAATTTTTTCTTCATGATATCACCTGAAAAATAAAAATGGAGGTATATTCATACCTCCAGTATATCACTTGGATTTTTTAATGAGCATATTTTTTCCGGTGAATTTTTCTAATCGGCGGTTTGAGATACATGGAGGCACTTGTCAGAAACATCAGTGCTCCGGCGAAGATAAAGACGAATTTCAGACCGATGAATGTACCGATAATGCCGCCGACGAGAGGTCCGATAGTTGAGCCCACCTGCTGAGCGGAGAACATCAGACCGAATATGCGGCCGCGCTGTTCCGGCGGACTTTTCTTGACGAGAATGGAATTGATGGAAGGATACACTCCGGCATAGAACAGACCGCACATAAACTGCAGAACGGCAAACGGAATTAGAGTATCCGGTATTGACTGTAAAATCAGTATTATACCTGAGATAGCAAGCGTTATGCACATCGTACGGAAAAATCCGTGTTTTTGACCGTATTTTCCCCAAAGCGGTGAGGATATTGCTCCGGCAAAACCGCCGAGTGAAAATACAATACCTGAAAGCATTACGACATTTTCCATACTGTGATTAAGTTCAGCGATGTAAATGGTTAGTATAGGTTGAAGAATTAATATTGCCATTTGAATAACTACGGCACATTCTAAGAGACGGCGTATCATAGGAATTTTCAGGAGATTTACCTGTTCGGCTTTTTGAGCAACGAGTATCTGTTCCGGTGTTTTTTCTACACGCGGCGGTTCTTTGATGAAAATAAATGTAATCAGAGTGATGATGCCAAGAGCGGCGGCTGCAATAAAGAAGGATATGCGCATACCGAAAACACTGGCTAGCACACCGCCAAGCAGCGGCCCGATAACACCTCCGGCAGTCAGTGCGCCCTGCATTACACCCATGCAAAATCCCAATTTTTGTTTTGGAGCATAAGCCGACATGATGGCAAGTTCAGCAGGCCAAAGACCGGCAGCAAATCCCTGAAATGCGCGGGCAAGCATTAATTGAAATGGAGAGCTGACAATGCCGCAGAGAAAATATGCGATGGCAAGACCTGCACCGGAGCGTATGGCCATTAACTTGCGTCCCTTTTTATCGGATAGTTTGCCCCAGATAGGACCCATGACGGCACTTACAATAAATGAAATTGAAAAAACCACACCTGACCACATATTGGCATGGTCTGCCGGAACGCCTAATTCATGGATTAGGTACATAGGCAAAAACGGTATGAGCATGGTATAGCTTGCTGACATTAGTACGACGTTGCATGTTAATATGGCTAAAATGGCTTTCCAACTCAATTAAATCATCCTTTCTTGATTAAATAGTTAATTATTTACAGCTATTGTAAATTATATAGACATTAAAGTAAACTATAAACTAATCAAATAATTGGGTAATAAGATTATATACCTAATTACGGCTTTTTGGTAGACTAAATATTAAGTTTGAGCTACAATAATTTTAGAAAATTTTTAAGAAAAAGAAAGGATGCGATTATATGTATAAATTGGCGCCATCATTGCTGGCAGCGGATTTCGGCATTCTGAAACAGCAGCTGGAAGAATTGGAGAGAGCGGATGTTCCGTATATTCATTTGGATATTATGGACGGTGTATTCGTGCCGAATTTATCATTCGGATTATCCGTTGTACAGTCCATTCGCAAATATACAAAAATGGTATTTGACGTACATCTGATGATTATCGAACCGGAACGGTATGTACAGCAGTTTGCCAAAGCGGGTGCGGATATTTTCTGTTTCCATATCGAAGCGACGAAAAATGCTAAAGATCTTGTAGCAAAAATAAAAGAGCTGGGCATGAAAGCTGCGATTGCACTAAAACCGGCTACACCGCTCTCGACGATTGAAGAGCTGCTGCCGGAACTGGATATGGTTCTTATAATGACGGTTGAACCGGGCTTCGGCGGTCAGAAATTTATGGAAGACCAGATGGAAAAGGTACAGAAACTGGTTCAGCTTCGCCAAGAACATAATTATCATTATGATATTGAAGTGGATGGCGGTATCAATCCGCAGACCCTCAAGACGGTATTTGCCAACGGTGCTAACGTAATCGTGGCAGGTTCCGCCGTAATGGGAGCAGTAGATATCTCCGCACGTGTAAAGGAATTTGCCGATATAGCGAAAAATTATAATGTTTAATAAAATGATGTAGAGATATTAATAATTCGTATAGTGAAGTTATAACGTATAAGTTTAACTTCACTATTTTTTATAGGAGGTAACATTTATGAAAAAATACATTTTAGGATTTTTATTTGTTATGTACTTTCTTTTTTTGCAATCTAATGTATTTGCTTATCAAAATGAACAAAATGGTTTTGAAAATTTTTATTGGGGAGAAACTATTGAAGAAATACAAAAGGATTATAAAGTTAAATTAATAGCAAATAAAAATGGAGTAAGTGAATATATTATTATTTATCCAAAGCTTATTTATAATGAAAATCCCCAAAATAATGAGATAAGAGCATCTTTTTATAAAGGAAGATTGTATGCTTTAAATATTTTTTTTATTGATAATAAGAATAATGAAGTTTATACTGCTTTATATAAAGATTTAATATCTAATTTTGGTGAGCCTACAAGTATTGATTTTATTTCATACAATAATGGGCAATTTTATAGTATGACGAATATTAGTAATATTGGAGGATTTGAATGGAAAGGTAGTAGAACAGATATTAATGTTAATATCAATAAGAATGATATAAGTATAATAGTAAAAGATACGTATACAGAAACTCAAGTACGGGAAGATATAAGACAAGCTCAAATGATAGAAAATATTATGAGAATAATAATGTTTATGGTATTATTAATAATATTATCTATAATAGTATGGAAAGTAGTAAAAAAATATGAAAACTCAAGAGGATTAAAGTTCTTGAATAAGTATTTTTTGTTAGGAACAAATGCTTTATTTGCAATATATTTATTATATACTGTTGCAAATAAAGGAGAAGCTCAAATAATTATTATGTTTTTAGTAACTATATACAATATTTATGGTATTACTTCAAAAATAAAATCAATATTTTATATGTGGATATATTTTATTTTTAATATAGCATTTTTGTTAATAGTTCCTACGATACCTAATAGAATTATTAATGGTGACTTTAAAACTATATTGATTGGTATTGAAGTTATAAACTTGGTAGTAAGTATATTTTGGTTTAAAAAATTAAATAAAATCAAATATGAGAATAGAGAATGACAAAAAAGGGATTATTGTTTACAATAATCCCTTTTATATTATTTTTTATTGAATGCTACGGTAGCCACTTCATCCTGCTGACGGTTTTTCTTACCGTTCCAGCCGTATTTTATCGAGAGGATAGTAACACCGGCAACAACGAGGAAGAAAGCCATGATGAAATAGCCCAAATCGAAAGTACCTGTTTCCGTTTTAACAAATCCCATCAGATAAGGACCTACCCAGCCGCCCATATTGCCGCAGGAATTGATAAGTCCGACAGCGCCGGCAGCAGCAGGACCGGTCAGGAAAGTAGTAGGAATAGTCCACCAGATGCCCATGCAGGTATAAGTGCCGATAGCAGTGAGACAGATTAAAACAAGAGCTAGGGACGGATCGGTAACGAACGGACTGAGACCGAGACCGATGGCACCGACGAACATGGCAATGGATACATGCCAGACTTTATCGCCCGTTTTTGTGGAAGTGTAACTGACTATCAGCTGAACGACCAAAGCTGCTAGCATAGGAATTGCGATAGCGCCGCCGAGAAATGTCGTTGACCATCCGGACAGGTTTTTAAGAGCGGTAGGCATCCAGAAGCTGAAGCCCCAGTAACCGATAATCCACATGAAATAAATGAAACACAGTTTTAATACTTTTCTATCTGTAAGAGCTTGTACAATAGTATATTTTTTCTTGCTCTGCATACGTGCCTGGTCTTCGTTAAAAGCGTCCGTTAGATATTTTTTTTCAGCATCAGTCAGCCAGGAAACCTGTTCCGGTTTGTCTTTTACCCAGAAGAAGAAAATAACGGCGAAAACAAGTGCAGGAATTGCCTCCAGAATGAAAAGTTCCTGCCAACCGCGCATACCGAATACGGAAGTGCTTAAAAGAACACCGGCGAGCGGTGCGCCGATAATATTGGCAACAAGCATGGAAATCAGCATTAAGGATGTAGCGCGGGAACGTTCTTCCGGTTTAAACCAGCGCGGAAACAGCACTGAATAGATGACAGGGTAAAGGCTGGCTTCAGCGGCACCGAGAAGAAAACGGAATACATAAAATTGCGTTTTAGTATCTATAAAAGCCATGAGAACGCAGACGATACCCCAGGTAAACATAATGCGGGCAATCCATTTACTGGCGGAAAATCTGGCAGCTATAAGCGAACCGGGAATTTCAAAAATGAGATATCCCAGGAAGAAAATACCGGCACCAGCACCGAATACTTCGGCAGTAAGCCATGGCAAATCTTCTGACATGGTAAGTGTGGCATAAGCGATATTTACGCGATCGACACAGGCAATGATTGAAACTAAAAATACCGGAAAAATGATATGTAAGTCGCGTTTTCTCTTTAAGTTGGCAAAATCAATTTGTTCCATAAAAATTTCCTCCTTAAAAATTGGTATAGGGTAAGAACTTATATAAAATCGGAAGTTTTGCCGTATTTGTATCTAAAAATAAAAAAACCTTCGTCCTTATAAAGGGACGAAGGTATATTTCCGTGTTACCACCCAATTTCTGCATCGTTGCAGCGCTCATCAACGTACATTTTAATACGTGTTTCCTATAACGTGGAACAGACGTTTCAGCTTACTGGATTTCAGCTTCAATCTTCGAGGAGGATGTTCATCATTAATTATGCTGCCGTCTTTCAGCATCAAACGGCTCTCTGTAAGCTTAAATTAAGGATTACTCGTTCCTGTCATCAGATATAAACTTTATTTTTAACATTACAAATTTACAAAACTTAGCATAAAATACTATACTAGTATATTTTATGATTGTCAATAGGTATTTTTTCTTGTGGTATAATAAAATATATTTCTATTTGTTGTTCATTTTTTTTGACGCAAAGAAAAACGAACCAAAAAGAAACATTTTTTAGCGTTTCGCTCACGCTGCACTGGGCAAGCCTTCAAGGCTCTTTTATAATCACAGCCGGTACAATGGCTCGAAACGCTTGGAATTTGGCTCGTGCCTTCGGATTTTAGTAGCAACTAGAAATGAGCTGAAGAGCACTGTAATTTGTTAACTATCTCAGAACTTTGTTCTACATTTAGAGTATTTTCACGGTAGCAAAGCCGTTAGGCAAGCTATTAAAAAGAAAAATTTTTAGATGCGGTTTTAGTTCAACTGTTTGAGCAACGCGAGTTTGAACGTTGCAAATAAAAATTTTTCTTTTTAAAGTGTAAATCTCTTGTGGTGCACTAGCCCCAAAAAGTTTCTTTTTTGGCAACTTTTCTTTGCGCTCAAAGAAAAATTGCCCAGCGCAATATAAGAATAAATTAGGAAATATTTCTTTCCATATTATATTGTGCTGAACTGGCACTTTCTTTAAACTGATTTCTTAAAGGCAAAGAAATCGGTAAATAGAAATTTGTTTTAATTTAATAAAGTACGAAGGAGAAATTTATGGATAACAGAAATCAGGTTTTAGCACATAATCTAATCAATTATTCAGTGCGTTTGAAAAAGGGTGAAAAGCTTTTGATTGAGCTTATTGATGAAGGTATGGAACTGGCTCAGGCGCTTATAAAAGAAGCATATAAAGTCGGCGGCGTACCGTTTTTGACAATAAAAAATCTCCGAATGCAGCGTGAATTGCTGCTGGGTGCAACGAAAGAGCAGATGGAATTCTGTGCTGAATACGAAGCTTTACGTATGAAAGGCATGGATGCCTATATTGCCATTCGCGGCAGCGAAAATGTAAGTCAGCTCAGTGACGTATCGGCACAGAATATGGAGCTTTATTCCAAATACTGGATGAAACCCGTACACAGTGATATCAGAGTGCCGAAAACAAAATGGTGCGTGTTGCGTTATCCGAACGGTGCAATGGCACAGCTTGCCAATATGAGCAGCGATGCTTTTTGTGATTTTTACTACAATGTATGTAATCTTGACTATAACAAGATGAATAAAGCTATGGATGCACTGGTAAAACGTATGGAAAATGCTGACCGGGTTCATATTAAAGGTAACGGTACGGATATCACTTTTTCCATAAAAAATATGTCTGCCGTTAAATGTGCAGGCGACTGCAATATACCGGACGGTGAAGTTTATACTGCTCCTGTAAAAAATTCGGTGAACGGAATAATTTCTTATAATACGCCAACTATCTATCAGGGAACTACTTTTGAAAATATTTCGCTTACTTTCGAGCAGGGAAAAGTAGTAAAAGCTGTTGCCAATCATACAGATATACTGAATAAAATATTAGATACAGATGAAGGAGCACGCTATATTGGGGAGTTTTCTTTTGGCTTAAATCCGTATATTACTTTTCCGATGAAGGACATTTTATTTGATGAAAAGATAAGTGGCAGCCTGCATTTTACGCCGGGCTGTGCGTATGAAGATGCCGATAACGGCAATCGTTCTGCTGTTCATTGGGATTTGGTTCTTATCCAGACAAGTGGATATGGTGGTGGAGAAATATACTTTGACAATGAACTAATTCGTAAAGATGGTCTTTTTGTAGTAGACGATTTAAAATGCTTAAATCCGGAAAATCTTAAATAAAAATTAGTTTAAATGTATAAAAAAACATAAATTGAATGTGTATGAAAAATGGGATATTACGTGCGGTTGTGCGTGATATCCTGTTTATTTGTTAAATATAAAAATTTTCAATATATTACATATTTGTTTACAAGGGTTTGACAATTAATATTCCATAGTGTAAAATTGCAGATGTATAAAATACTATTTATGTCTACTGTTTATGTCTAAACTTTTCCATTATGCCGGAGGTGTCTATTTTGGTATACGAAGGAATAACAGTATATATGCAAAATGGTAAATTAGATGATGTAGAAATAGCATATTATATTAATAAATTAAAAAGAGTATCCAAGGGTAAAGAGTTAAAACGTGTAACATTTATCTTAGGTGATGAATACGTTGATTTGAGATATTTATTCAAGAATTATCCGTTTGAACGTATTTGGCGTATTTCTACATGTAATAATTCTGCCGCTGCTATATAATTTTGTTATAAGAATGAAGGAAAACTTTGCTATCTTTTACTGGATGGCAAAGTTTTTTTTATTTTCCGCTGTGATTTTGTTAAAATTAGAGTAAACGATTTCAACGGCGGGTGATAAAATGAAACAGCAAAAGCGAATATTAATTGCGGTAATGATAACGTCTTTTGTCGGAGCTTTTATGGGCAGTTCCATAAATGTAGCAGTTCCGGCAATGGCTGAGGATTTTAATTTAAATCCTGATATACTGACTTGGGCGGTAACATCTTTTTTAATCGGTTCAGCCTCAGGTCTGCTGCCTTTTGGCAGATTATCCGACATAAAGGGGCGACGCAGGATTTATGTTATCGGTCTTGTCTGCATTTGTGTTACGACTTTTATCTGTGCATTGATGCAGCATTTTTTATCTTTTGTATTTGTGCGATTTTTACAGGGAATATCCATGTCTATGATTTTCGGTACGAGCATGGCTTTGCTCGTTTCCTGTTATGATGCGAAAAAACGCGGGCAGATAATCGGTATGTCGGTATCGTTTGTATACGCCGGTGTGTCTTTGGGACCGTTTATCGGCGGATTTATTACGGATTATCTAGGCTGGCGGATGATTTTCTGGCTTACCGGCTTTGTCCTACTGATAAATCTTATTTTAATGGGAAAAATAAAAATGGACTGGTATGGAGCAAAAGGGCAGAAATTCGATTTTATCGGCAGTTTTATCTATGTAGTGATGATTATACTGTTTTTATACGGTTTGTCCGATTGGACACGTCATGAAATAGTGCATTATTTTCCGTTAATAGCTTTAATACTGTTTTTTATATTCATTTGGGAACAGAATAAATCGGCTTCACCGCTGGTGAATTTATCATTATTTAAAAATACGGTGTTCGCCATGTCAAATTTGGCGGCGCTTATTCATTACAGTGCGACGTTTGCCATCGGCTTTGTAATATCGTTGTATTTACAGTTAGTACGAGGCATGGATGCTTTTACGGCAGGCTCGTTCCTACTTATTCAGCCGTGTCTTATGGCAATTGTATCGCCGAAAGCGGGGGCTTTGTCAGATAGATTTTCACCGCGTATAATTGCTTCCGCCGGCATGGGAATTATGATGATAGGCCTATTTGTATTTTCTTTTTTACATGAAACGACATCTTTATATTTTATCGGTGCCAATCTTGCTTTTATCGGATTGGGCTTTGGTTTGTTTTCCTCGCCGAACAATAATGCTATTATGGGAGCCGTAGCAGCGCAGTTTTACGGCATAGCATCCTCCATAGTGGCAGTAATGCGTCTTATCGGGCAGGCTGTAAGCATGGCAATAGTAACACTTATTCTGTCGATATATACAGCTAATATTGTGGAGTATGAGTATGTAAATATGATATTGAAAGCTTCTAAAGACATATTTTTGCTGTTCAGTATTTTATGTGTATTTGCGCTTATTGCCTCGCTTATGCGCGGTAAAGAAAAAATTAAATAATGGGTTGCTTTAGCCTATCTTGCGTGCTATAATGAAAAAGCTATGTATTTAGCAGGTTTCAGAAAGTGAAATCTTCCCTGCCCGTTAAAGGGCCGATAGTCCAAAGAGGAGGTGTTTTTGTGAGAAAATATGAAGTGATTTTTATCGTAAGACCAATGGATGAAGAAGCAACTAATGCTGTTATCGAAAAGTTCTCCAAACTGATTGTTGACAATGGTGCTACTATTGACAAAGAAGATCGTTGGGGTAAAAAACGTTTGGCTTATGAAATTAAAGACTGCACAGACGGTTACTACTGCTTATTCAACTTTACGGCTGAACCGGCTTGCGCTGCTGAACTTGACCGTGTAATGAAAATTACTGATGAAGTTTTAAAACATATGATCGTTAGAGAAGACGAAGAATAATTATAAAATTTGTCAGGGAGGAAATTACCATGAATAGGGTAATATTAGCAGGTCGTCTTGTGCGTGACCCGGAAGTACGCTACACGCAGACAGGAAAAGCGGTGGCAAGCTTTACTTTAGCGGTAAATCGCAGATTTGTCCGCAATGCAGACCAGCAGCAGGCTGATTTTATACCGATTGTTGTATGGGATAAATTGGCTGAGGTATGCGGCAATAATCTGGTTAAAGGAAGCCAGGTTCTGATCGAAGGCCGTATGCAGGTCCGTTCGTATGATGCACAGGACGGAAGCAAACGCTATGTTACGGAAGTCGTAGCTCAAGATATAGAATTTATGGGTTCCAGACCGACTGGCGCACCGGCAGCACATCCGCAGCAATTTGGCAGTGCACCGGTAAATAATCCGGCTCCGTCTCCGATGGGAGGAGCAGCTGCTTCTTTCGGTTCAGAGGTACCTCCTGACGAAGAAATACCATTTTAAGGAGGGTAATACAATTGGTTAAACGTGATAGAAACAGAAGACCAAAAAGAAAAGTTTGCAGCTTCTGTGCAGATAAAATCGAACACATTGATTATAAAGACGTAGCAAAACTCCGTCGTTTCATTACTGAACGCGGCAAAATTTTACCTCGTCGTATTTCCGGTAACTGTGCTTGCCATCAGCGTCAGGTTACAGTTGCAATCAAAAGAGCTCGTAATATCGCTCTTTTACCGTTCACAGCTGAATAATACAGTGAAAATAAAAGCCGATACATTTTGTATCGGCTTTTTTGCTGTTAAAAAGCTGGCTTTAAAAATATTTTTGTATCATATAGGAAAAATCATGTATTTTATAATCCTGCCAAAAGCTTTCATACGTAACAGGTTTTTTTGTCGGGCTATGAAGGCGGGGACTGGTGGTTGTGGAACGTTCAAAGTCTTTGGCGAAATAAATCAAATCGCTTTTGGCTGAATTGAATAAATTCTGTCCGTTGGCATTGTTGATGAGAAGCAGAGAAATTCCCTTGTCGTCATCAACATCGTCGGAACCGTCGGCAAAATAATTCCAGAAATCGCCGATAGTTAAATCGCTGTATCTTTTAAGCGTTGTGTAGTCGCAGCTGTAGCAGGATGGACGCAGAAAGTTGGCATTGAGAAAACCTCTGATATAGGGATTAGTATCTTTGTAGGTGATGTCTTTTTTGCCGTTGGCGAATTTTAAAATTACCTGATAGCGCCGCCAGTCCGGTTTATGTCTGAACTGAAAATCGGTGATTTTACTACTATAGATATGTTCCATATGGTCGATATACTGTTTGAATATATGCGGAGAAGGAACGCCGTGGCACAGCAGGTCCACCGTATATAGCTGGTTTTCATATCTTTTTTTGAGGAAGGCATAAAGTCCTGCTACCTGACAAGGCGTACCGCTGAATAAAATTTTACGGCCGTTTAAAAGCTGTGTCCGTATCTGCCTAAATATGTCCGATAAATCGCTTTGCACATATTTTGAACCGATTAATAAAGTATAATCTTCCGGTTTATCTATGATGATATGTTTTACCTCAATATCATCTGTTAAAGTTGCACCGCATACGAGAAAACCTCTTTTCAGGGCATTTTGCATAAGAGCAGTGAACAGCCCGCCTGACGCCGCCTGTTTGCGCTTTACTTCGTCTTTATGCCAGCAGGCGTATACTTTAGATGAAAATACCTCCGTCGCCGGTTTGAAAAATACAGGACAGGATTTATGACATAATCCGCAATGAATACATTTCGTTTCGTCGATTTCAGGTTGCCAGAAGCCTTGGCTATCATTGATTAGATTAATGGCATTTTTCGGGCAGATATTTAAACAGGAAAGACATCCCGTACATTTTTCTTTTGTACATAACATGAAATCACCTCGATATATTTTTTATAAAAAAATGGTCAAGATAATAAATCCTGACCATTTATGTGTTTATTAAATTTTTAATTCAATTATCCACACGGCGAATATCAGCACCGAGACCGCAGAGTTTAGCAACGAGATTGTCGTATCCTCTGTCAATATGGTGAATATAAGATACTTGAGTTTCTCCGCTGGCTACAAGGCCTGCAAGCACCATTGCAGCTCCGGCGCGCAGGTCGGTGGCTTTTACCTGGCAACCTGTAAGTTTTGCCACACCATCAACAATGGCTGTGCGACCGTCAACACGGATAACGGCTCCCATGCGTTTTAGCTCATCTACATGCATAAAGCGGTTTTCAAAAACCGTTTCAGTAACAAATCCTGTTCCGTCTGCTATTGTGAGCATTGCCATAAACTGCGCCTGCATATCAGTCGGGAAGCCCGGATACGGCAGTGTTTTTATATCAATGGCTTTGGGGCGCTTGTTACAGCTAACACGGATACCATCGATATCTTCCTGAATAGTTACGCCAGCTTCGTTCAATTTAGCGATAACAGGTTTTAAATGCTCACTGATAGCGTTTTCTATATAGATATCTCCACCAGTCATAGCTACAGCCACCATGTAAGTACCTGCTTCAATGCGGTCGGGAATAATAGTATAATTATGACCTGTAAGCTTCGGTACGCCCGTAATTTTAATGACATTTGTACCGGCACCGCGGATTTTGGCACCCATGATGTTCAGGAAATTAGCTAAATCAATAATTTCCGGCTCTTGAGCGGCATTTTCCAAAATAGTCTGGCCTTCTGCCATACAAGCAGCCATTATGATGTTTTCTGTAGCTCCTACACTTGGAAAATCGAGATAGATACTAGTACCTTTAAGCCCATTCGGTGCAGTAGCATTGATAAAGCCGTGGCCGATTTCAATTTCCGCTCCAAGAGCTTCAAAGCCTTTTAAATGCAAGTCAATAGGTCTGGTACCGATAGCGCAACCGCCCGGCATGGAAATTCTTGCCTTGCCGTAACGGGCCAGAAGCGGTCCCATGATAACGAAAGAAGCTCTCATTTTGCGAACTAAATCGTAAGGCGCATCGACTGTTTTGAGTACAGTGCTGTCAACGAACAGAGTATGTTCTTCACGATTGAAGTTGACTTTAGCGCCGAGCTGACGCAGAACTTCAGCTATTGTGCAGACGTCGTTTAAGTAAGGAACTTCGTCTAAAACACATGGCTTATCCTGGGCCAGAAGAGTTGCAGCAATTATAGGCAGTACAGCATTTTTTGCACCGCTAATTTTAACACGACCATGCAATTCATGACCGCCATGTATAATCAACTTTTCCAATTTTCATCCTCCACAAGACTTATATCTTTATTATTTTATCATTTCCGTTTATGTATAGCAATAAGAAAATATATATTTGCCTTTGAGCGCAAAAATAGAAAAAGGATATCTTTTCACCTTGAAGAAAAGATATCCTTTTTTATTTATCGAACAGCTACTTTGCGGCTGTAGATTATGATAGCTGCAATAAAGAGTACCGGCAGAATATAGTTCATATAAGCTGATAAATTGAGCAGGAAAGAGCCGATAATTTTATCATGCAGAATCATAGTAGCGGAAGTATAGGCAAGGATGGCCGAACCGATTGTAACTAAAATCGGCAGTCTGTCCATTAGGTTGGAAATAATCTGACTGCCCCATACGACAATCGGAATACTGATGGCAAGACCGGCAAGAACGAGTATCATATTGCCGTGAGCTGCTCCGGCGATGGCCAAAACATTATCAATACCCATGGCAGCGTCGGCAATAATGATTGTTTTTATGGCTGTGGCAAAATTATTGGAAGCTTCGAATTTGTTGGCTTCATCAAGGCTGTGCTTGTTCGGTTTTAATAAATTGAAAGCGATTGGCAGGAGGATAAGTCCGCCGATTGCCTGTAAGAACGGAATAGTCAGAAGGTACGTTGCAATAAGCGTCATGAGAGCACGTATGATAACGGCGCCTGCCGTGCCGACATAGATGGCTTTTTTGCGCAGCTTTTCTGGCAGCTTGCGTGAGGCCATAGCTATGACGACGGCATTGTCGCCGGCTAAAACGAGGTCAAGTAAAATGATGGAACCAAGTGCGAATAAAAATTGAGTTGATAAAATTTCCATAGATTTCTCCTTTTCTGATTGAAAGTTTTGAGCACAAAAAAAGACTTTTAATACACATAATGATTATGCGTATCAAAAGTCTCACTTATCGAAACGTATTCGACGTTATTGCCAGAAGCGCGAAGCTACAGTGATTGTTGACAATAACTCTAGGAAGTTACTCCCTTTTAATATCATGTATAGATTATATCTGATGAATAATTCGTTTGTCAAATAAAATATTGGTGAAATTTAGTTGGATTTTTTGTTGAGATTTAAGCATATATCGATGACTTCCTGCATTTCCGGCGGAATGAATTTATTTTTATGATAAACGATATTGAATTGGCGTTTAAAAACTAAATCCGGCATAGTGAAAGTGATTAAATTATCTTCAGTCAAATCGTCTTTTACGGCTTCGGTGGAAATGACGGAGACGCCAAGACCGGCGATAACGGCTTTTTTTATAGCTTCCATGCTGTTATAAATGCCGCCTGTCTGGTAATAGACGTTGTGCTGGTGCATTACCTGTTCGAACAGTTCACGCGTGCCGCTGCCTGTTTCACGAATAAAGAATTTTAATTTGGCCAGGTCATCATATGTGATTGTTTTGCCGGCCAGCGGATGGTTTTTACTGATAATGAAGACGAGTTCATCATTCATGAAAGGTTTAGTGATTAAATATTCGGAGTGGATTTCTCCTTCGACAAGAGCCAAATCAAGGTTGTCGTTTAAAAGCATTTCCTCCAGTTCGGAAGTATTGTGGATTTCTGAGAATATCTCTTTAGAAGGGTCGCTGTCTGTTATATGCTTAATTAAGTCTATTAAAATACTGCTTCCTATAGTGATGCTGGCACCGAGACGCAGATGATAGACTTCGTTGAAAGCCCGCATGGCCTGTTCGGTCTGCATATTTAAATTTATCAGATTGCGCGAATAGCGAAGCAGACGACGGCCGGCTTCCGTGATGAAGATACGGCGTCCGAGCCGTTCGAATAAAAGTGTCTGATAATGTGCTTCTAGCTCTTGAATTACCTGACTGACGGAAGGCTGAGTCATATGAAGCTTTTTGGCGGCGGCTGTAATGCCGTTTTCCTCGCAGACTCTGATAAATATAGCTAAATGTCGTAATGTCATAATTATTCCCCATTTTTTTATTGTTAACTATGATATTAAGACATTTTAGTGTTTTTAGCAATAGATTAAATGGATATAGGCATGTTTCACGTGAAACATTTATTTTTTCGTCTGAATTTTTGCTCCTGGACCGTCATTGGCAATGGCAACATCGGCTTCGGCAAAAGTTTTCATATCTTTGAGCATTTGCAGCGATGCGTCAATCAGTTTCATGCCGAGAGCGCAGATACATCCGCCGCCGGTTGTAATATGCAGGTCGAGATAATCAGGACAGACGAACATAAGATACGGATTGATTGCAGGTGCTAAAAGCAAAGCATAACGTAGAGCGATGACGGAGGGAATATCATCGGATAAAACGAGAATACCTTTACCGGCGGCACCGATAGCTACACCGGCCATGAATGCTATCTGGCATAGATACGGTGTCGGTTCAAGCGATAGAAATTTGCGTTTGCCATAGCGCAGGGAATTATTCGGCTGACAAAGTTGCTGCTGAATGCTGAGGCTGAAAGTGCCGCAGATTTCCTTGGGATGATTTTCACAGCAGGCTATGCCTAGTACGTCGATATTTTTCAATTTGGAACCGTAGCAGATACCCTGTAGCAGACTGAAGGACAATGTTTGCGGTTTCAGTGCCGTCTTGGGGATAGCGGTAAAATGATATCCGGCTTCGGCATGTAAGGCGAAAGACTGGGTTAAACGGTGCTGAACAACACTGCAGCTTTCTTCCGGAGTTATGACGAGGATTTTTTTACGGACTTTCGTCGGTTTTTCCTGTCTTGTGATACCGGCAATATTTTCGGCAATTTCTTCCAATTTGCCCAGACTGTAAATCGGCTTGGTCAGATTATCAATGCGTTGACGGCATTTTGCGCGTATTTTGTCATCCGGTACGGTTATATTGCGCATCTGTTTTAACAGTGCCAGCTTCGTATCGAAATCGGCTTCAGGTATATTCGGCTTAATAAGTTTGTCTTTTTCGGCAAGGGCAGCCTGATATACAGAGTTATAAGCGTTTATGGCGCAATCCAGGATATTGACGGCGATGGAGGAGCCGGTAGCCTCGCCGAGGCGGAATTTTAAGTCCATGTACGGAGCAAGTTTAAGCTTTTGTAGTATGGCATTATGAGCCGGTTCGGCAGCAAGGTGGGATGCCATCAGATAATCGGTTATCTGGGGACATAGCGCCTGTGCTACTAAAGCGGCTGAGCCTGTATTGAAACCGTCAAGCACGACGAAACAGCGATTGGCGGCTGCGCCCAAAATGATGCCTGTTATGCAGGCAAGTTCAAAACCGCCGACTTTGCTCATTACATCGATACCGTCTGTCGGGTCAGGATTGTTGATTTTTAAAGCTTGGCGCACTACGTCTATTTTTATGGCTAATCGTTCATCGGAAATATTGGTACCGCGTCCTGTAGCCTGTTTTGGCGTCAGATTGCATAGACAGGCTACGATTGAAGCGCTGGCTGTCGTATTGGCTATGCCCATTTCACCGGGCAGAAAGCAGCAGTAACCTTGAGCGGCATATTGATTGACCAGTTCTATGCCGGTTTCGATAGCTTCAATAGCCTGTTCACGCGTCATCGCAGGTCCTTTAGCGCAATTTTGAGTGCCCGGAGCGATTTTTCGGTCGAGCAGACCGGGAATATCATCAACGGGAGCTTTTATGCCCATATCGACAACAAGCATATCGGAACCGCAAAAATTGGACATGGCATTGGCTACGGCACCTTTGGAAACGAGATAGTTGCGCGTCATATGCGCTGTTGTTTCCTGCGGATAGGCACTGACGTTCATTTCTGCCACGCCGTGGTCGGCACAGGCGATTATGGTGAATTTTTTAGGAATTTCAGGATTTATCTGGCCTGTAATGCCGACATAACGCAGAAGAATATTTTGCAGTTCTCCGAGACCGTCAGGATTGGTCATGGTTTGGGCAAGTTTATTTTTAACGAATTTTATAGCACGCTGGTCGGGCGGCAGGATTTTTCTTATGGTCTGATTAAGCAGGGACATGTGTTTCCTCCTTTGGTAGCTGTTTTAAGCTGAGACCGATGCGGGAGCGCTTCGGGTCAACATTTATGACTATTGCTTTTATGATATCGCCGACGGATACAACATCGAGCGGATGTTTAATATAGCGGTTGCTCAGCTCGGAAATATGAATAAAGCCTGCTGTTTTAATACCGATATCGACAAATACGCCGAAGTCGGTAATATTGCGTACTGTACCGCGCATTACGGTTCCCGGCTTTATATCATCGAGTTTTATTATGTTCTGACGAGTAAGCGGTGCGGGCAGGTCCTCGCGCGGGTCGCGACCCGGTTTGGTGAGGGCATTTATAATATCTGTAACGGTAGGCATACCGGCATTCAAATCGGCAGACAGTTTTTCAATATCGAGCAGTTTTATTTTTGTTTTCAGAAATTCCAACTGTTTTTTATCGTTTAAATCGGCGAGTGAAAAACCGAGTTTTTGCAGAATTTTTTCCGCCAGTTCGTAGGATTCCGGATGAACAGGCGTATTATCCAGCGTCAGTTTGGCATTGCTGATACGCAGAAAACCGGCACATTGTGTAAAGGTATTCGGCCCTAAACGGGAAACATTGAGCAGTTCTCGGCGGCTGGTGAATA
Organism: uncultured Megamonas sp.; assembly: GCA_900554895.1. Classification (GTDB taxonomy): domain Bacteria; phylum Bacillota; class Negativicutes; order Selenomonadales; family Selenomonadaceae; genus Megamonas; species Megamonas gallistercoris. The sequence continues at coordinate 20,365 of USIX01000013.1, forward strand.
AACCGTGTTCTTCGCGGTATTTAATGATATTTTTGGCAACGGCAGCATTAATGCCGGCGATGTGTTTGAGCAGCGCGACGGAAGTAGTATTGAGTTCGACACCGACATGATTTACTGCTGTTTCGATTACGGCATCGAGTGTCTGCGCAAGTTCTTTTTGATTTACATCATGCTGATACTGACCGACTCCGATGGCTTTCGGTTCGATTTTGACAAGTTCTGCCAGCGGGTCCTGTATGCGGCGGGCAATGGATACGGCACCGCGAATGGTAACGTCGAAATCCGGCAGTTCTTCAATGGCAAGTTTGGAAGCGGAGTAGACGGAAGCGCCGGCTTCATTCGTAATCAGGTAGTGTACGGACAGATTGTTTTTGTGAATTAAATCAGCGACGAATTCCTCTGTTTCATAGGAGGCAGTGCCGTTGCCGATGGAAATTAAATCGACATGATACTGTTTTATCCAGTTTAAAAGATTGGCGGCGGATTTTTTTCGGGCATCTTCACTCATGGTAATGTATAAAACTCCGTGATGAAGAACCTGGCCCGTAGTATCAACAATTGCCATCTTACAGCCGGTGCGGTATCCCGGGTCCAGTCCCATTACGGTATGACCTGCAAGAGGTGGCTGCAACAATAATTGTTTTAAGTTGGAGGCAAATACGCTTATAGCCTGTTTTTCCGCATTTTCGGTCAGCTGACTGCGTATTTCACGTTCCAGTGCAGGCAGAATAAGCCGTTTGTAGGCATCAGAAGCGGCTTCCTTAAGAAAATCCCGAGAAATGGATTGGGAGGAAATAATGAATTTGCATACGGTCTGAATGTCTTTATCTGTATCCGTTATGAGTTTTACTTTTAAAATGCCCTTTTTTTCACCTCGGTTTATCGCCAGTATGCGATGCGACGGAAGCGAGCGTACCGGTTCGCTGTAATCGGCATACATGGAAAATACGCCGTCTGCATCACTTTCACTGTCATATGATACAGAAAGCTGGCCGGATTGCCAGATGTGTTTGCGCAAAGCGGCGCGGATATCGGCTCTGTCGGAAATCATTTCTGCAATGATATCATTGGCACCGGTAAGAGCCTCATCAACGGAAGTGATATTTTCATTTAAATAGTTTTGCGCTAAAACAGTTATATTCCCTTGCCGTATTTTTTGCTCCCAAATAAGCTGAGCCAAAGGTTCGAGTCCTTTTTCCTTAGCGATTGTGGCGCGGGTACGTTTTTTCTGTTTGTACGGCAGGTATATATCTTCCAAATCCTGCAGTTTTTGAACGTTGTCTATGGCAAGGGATAATTCTTCAGTCATTTTTCCCTGTTCTTCAATACTGTTTTTTATTTCATTCTGGCGTTTGACTAAATTGCGCAGATAAGTAAGCTTTTCAGCCAGTTCGCGCAGCTGTTCATCCTTCATGGCACCGGTTGTTTCCTTGCGGTAGCGGGCAATAAAAGGAATAGTGTTTCCTTCATCCAGTAGTTTAACGGCAGCTTCAATCTGAGCATTTTTTAGCTGCAGTAGACGTGCAAGCTGCGGAATGATGTTTTGTTCTAACATAATAAAAATCCTTTCCTGAAAGTATCATAATTATACCACATTGCTAGGAAGATTAGCACGTTGACGCGAAAAAGTGCCTGTGATAGAATTTAAAACAAGCTCCCTTATACTGTAAGGGAGCTTTAGTGTAAAAAGGAAAGGGTTGATATTATGCCGATAAAAATTCCCAGCAGTTTACCGGCTGCGCAGATTTTAGAAAGTGAAAATATTTTCGTAATGGACACGGAACGAGCCTACAGACAGGATATCCGTCCGCTTAAAATTCTGATTTTGAATTTAATGCCGAATAAAACTGTTACGGAAACACAGCTTTTGCGGCTTTTGGGTAATACGCCGCTTCAGATTGAAGTGGATTTTATTTATACAGAATCATATTTGCCGAAACATACATCAATCCAGTATCTGTCTCAGTTTTACGGAACATTTGAAGATGTTAAGGATAAATTTTACGATGGATTTATAATTACCGGAGCACCGGTTGAACGTATGGAATATGAGGATGTGGCTTATTGGAAAGAAGTTTGTGAAATCATGGACTGGAGCCGCAGCCATGTGTGGTCGACGTTTCATATCTGTTGGGGTGCATTTGCGGGGCTGTATCATCATTATGGAATAAAAAAATATTATGAACGGAAAAAAGTATTCGGCGTATTTAAACATCATCTTAATGTGAAGCATGAGAAATTGTTTCGCGGTTTCGATGATGAATTTTATGTGCCGCATTCCCGCCATATCGGCATCAGACGTGAAGAAATCGAGAAGGTAAAAGATTTGACGATTATGGCGGAAGGCGATGCAGGCGTTTATATTATAGCCAATCTGAAAGACAATGAATTTTTTATTACAGGGCATGCTGAATATGACCCGTACAGCTTGAAAGGCGAATACGACCGAGATATTAAAGCCGGTATGGATATGCACATTCCGATAAATTATTATCCTGATGACGACCCAACAAAAGAACCGGTGGTGCGCTGGCGCAGCGTAGCGAATTTACTGTTCAGCAACTGGCTCAATTATTATGTATATCAGGAAACACCGTACGATATTGATAATTTAAAAAAAGAACCGCGAAAATAAAAAACTAATCAGAAAAAGAAAGAAGCGACAAATTAATGTATTTTAAGAAAAAAATCAGTGCTTTGTTGCTGGGATTAATGCTGCTTTTCAGTGCAGTAGCAGCGGCTCAGCCATTGCCAAATCCTGATACGAGTGCAGCAGCCGCCTGTCTGATTGATGCTGAAGACAACGCTGTTTTGTATGGCAAAGACGAAAACAGGATTATGCACCCTGCCAGCACTACGAAAATTATGACGGCAATAATAGCATTGGAAAGCGGCAAACTTGATGAAGCGCTCGTTATTTCCCAATATGCCGTAAATACAGAGCCATCTTCGTTGGGTCTTAAAGTAGGAGACCGGATTACATTGCGTGAGGCACTTGCCGGAATGTTGCTCGTATCCGGCAATGATGCTGCTGTAGCTGTAGCAGAAACAGTAGCAGGTTCCGTACCGGATTTTGCCCGGCTTATGAATGAAAAGGCACAAGAGCTGGGAGCATATAATACTCATTTTGTCAATCCGCACGGACTGACGGCACAGGGACATTATTCTACGGCGCACGACATGGCGGTAATTGCCGCATATGCCATGAAAAATCCACTGTTTCGGGAAATGGTTGGCAGAACTTCGTACAACATGAAATACATGGATGGCAGCACGAAATACGTTACGACGACAAACCGTTTTTTAAAAAGCGGCTTTCCGGGAGCGAACGGCATAAAAACGGGCTTTACGAATGCAGCCGGCGACTGTCTCGTAGCTTCGGCGACACGCGGACTGAAAACAATGATTGCCGTATTTTATAACGATGACTACCGCTGGGACGATGCACAGGTTTGGCTGGAATTCGGCTTCAGTTTTTATGACCCGAGTGAACTTCAGGACAGACCGGCAAGACCGGTTAATGAAAATCTGGTCAAAATAACACAGCGTATAAGACAGAATAGAGAAACAAACAGTAATCTGGCGGCACTTGATAAAGCAGTTGCCGAAAGAGCAAAACAACTTGAAGGCGGCAGTGCTGTAAATGATGTTAATAATGATGTTGCGGAAGAAGAAAATACTGTTTTGGATACAAAATCAGTAAAAGAAGAAACTGAAGATACA
>USIX01000014.1 GCA_900554895.1 uncultured Megamonas sp.
TCTCGGCATTGAATGCGAACCTGTACGTATCGACCCATTTACCAATAAGAAAATGACATTTTTTAAAGACCCTGACGGATTGCCGCTGGAACTGCACGAATAATTCTAATCAATTTCTAATGATAGTCTAATCAAAATTTTATTGAAGGCAGTATTTATTAATGATATGATATTTCTAGCAAATACTTCACTAGGAGATGACACCATGTCAAAGAAAATTAAATTTCTACTGCTTACAGCTATGTGCTTAATTTTAACCAGTGCCGTAGCATTTGCCGCTACACCGAAAGCTCCCGTCGACCAGGTACTGCGCATGCACGGCACAATTACTGAAATCAACAATGATATGATTACAGTTCAAGACACGGAAGGCAAACAGGCTGTCACTTTAATCGTACGTTGGGATACGGAAATTCTAAATGGTAAAAACGGCGAAAATGTCGATTTGAACCGCCTGCATGTCGGTGACGAACTTACGGCATATTACAGCCCTGTGATGACTCGCAGCCTGCCGCCGCAAAGTAAAGCCTATGCACTTGTAATGGGTAACGGCGAACATGATGCTATTTATATGCACGTCGGTGAAATCGAACAGACGAAAAACGGCGTACGCATTTTAAGTTCCAACAATGATGTATACGTTACTATTCCGAAAACCGTTGAAGATGATGCCGACAAATTAAAAAAAGGTGATAAAATCCTCGTTTGGTACGACTTCATGGCATTGAGCATGCCAGCACAGGCAACAGCTATTAAAGCTGAATTCTTAGATTGATTATAACGTAAAAAAATGCACTTTGAATTAATCAAAGTGCATTTTTTTCTGCTCATTTTCCAATACAGCCTGATATACGTCACGTTTGGCAATATTCAGCTTCTTAGCCGCCGTTTTTATGGCTTCTTTTTTGGAAATACCTTCATCTATTAATTTCTGTACATATTCAACAGGCGATAATGAAAAATTTTCCTGTTCCTGTATAGCTTCATGTTCATCCGCACCGGCAACAATTACGACAAATTCGCCGCGCGGCTCATTTTGCGCAAAATAATCCTGCAGATACATTAAAGTACCGCGCTTGAATTCTTCAAATTTCTTGGTAAGCTCCCGGCATGTCGCCGCCTGCCTATTTTCCCCGAAAACCTGTATCAGTTCTTTCAGCATATCTTTTAAATGATACGGTGTTTCATAAAAAATCAGCGTTTCTGTACGATTTTTTATACCGGTAAGCAGTTCTCGCCTTTTTTTTGCCGTTTTAGGCAGAAAACCGATAAATGAGAATTTTACTGTATCGATTCCGGAACAGATAAGTGCGGACAGTGCAGCATTTGCCCCCGGTATCGGTACTACCCTGATATCTTCGGCAATCGCCAGTTGCGCCAGATGCGTGCCGGGGTCGGCAATCCCCGGAAGACCTGCATCACTCACAACGGCGATATTTAAGCCTTCTTTCAGTTTTTCAACAAGCTGCGGTCCCTTCACCAATTTATTATGCTCATGATAACTTGTAAGCGGCGTATGAATATCATAATGCGCCAGCAGTTTGCGCGTATTGCGCGTATCCTCCGCCGCTATCAGGTCAGCTTCGCTCAAAATCCGCACGCCGCGATACGTCATATCCTCCAGATTACCGATAGGCGTTGCCACCAGATATAAACAGCCTTTTTCCAGTCTTTCCATCTATTGCTCCTCCCGTTCAGACAACCTGTCCGGATAGTAATACGCCAGCAGCGGTTCGGTATAATCGCCGTTATCCTCATGCACGACGAGCACCGGTTCCAACTTCAAACCTCCCGGTGCACCATCCTTCACGCCTTCAATCAGCACGATATTCGGTGATTTATCACGTTTAGGCTGTACGAGACGAAGCCGTTTCGCAGCTATTTTATATTTATGGAAAGCTACCATGATTTCGCCGAGCCTTTCCGGCAAATGCACCATTGCAAAACGACCGCGATATTTCAGTACATAGCTTGCCGCTTTGACTACATCATCAAGTTTTGCCGTGATTTCATGCCTTGCTCTTGCCACTCCGTCAAGCAGATTAAGCTGTCCCTGATTTATCTGACGATATGGCGGATTGGACACGACAAAGTCCATACTGCCCGCTTTGTAATACTGTTCAATCCGGCACAAATCGCCCTTCTGTACGCAAATTTTATCTGCTAAATTATTGAGCTGCATATTGCGCACGGCAATTTCCGCCGTAACGGGATTTATCTCCAAAGCCTCCATTTTACGCACACGTGATGACAAAAGCAGCGGAATTACGCCTGTTCCCGTGCCCAAATCCAGACCGTAACTGTTTTGGCGCACTGTGGCAAAATGAGCTAACAGTACCGCATCCAACGAAAAACAAAATTCATTTTTATGCTGGATGATTTTCAGGCCGCCTGTCAGCAGGTCGTCTATACGTTCATTTTCATTAAGTTCAAATGTCATCTTCATCTTTTTCTATGACATCTTCCCATGAAGCTACTATTGTTTTTTTCGTATCGAGCAGAACCGTTACGGTACGCTTCTGCATATTTATGGATATGGCTTTACCTTCGCCCTCCATGGATACAACGCGGCTGCCCTGTTTCGGCGGTGTTATAATGCTGCTGTGCTTGCTGCCGCCCTGATATAAATCATTCTCATATTTCAGACAGCACATCAAACGTCCGCAAATACCGGAAATTTTGGTCGGATTTAAGGATAAGCTCTGGTCTTTCGCCATACGAATGGATACCGGTTCAAAATCACCGAGAAATGTCGCACAGCAAAGCGGTCTGCCGCAGCAGCCGATACCGCCGAGCAGCTTAGCCTCATCACGCACTCCGATTTGACGCAGTTCGATACGTGTATGGAAAATAGCCGCCAAATCTTTCACAAGTTCCCGAAAATCAATACGACCGTCTGCCGTAAAATAGAATATGATTTTATTTACATCCAGCGTATATTCGACGCTGATTAATTTCATCGGCAGCTGTCTGTTTCTGATTTTCTCTTCGCAGATTTTATATGCTTCCTGTTCCTTCAAATTATTTTCTGCCAATTTTGCTCTATCATCATCAGTCGCTTTGCGCTGTACTTCTTTAAGCGGCTGCACCACTTCCGAATCCGGCACATCGCGCGGTCCGATTACCACCGTACCGAATTCGATGCCGCGTGCCGTTTTCACTACGACACCGTCACCCTGAACCAATACAAGCCCGCCCGGACTGAAATAATATATTTTACATGCTTTCTTAAATCTTACACCTACAACGGTCTGCACGTTTTACCTCCTATTTCGGCTCTCGCCATTTTAACATAAAATCCTGCACCATGAGCTTTACGTCCGCATTGGATTTCAATCGTACTGCAAGATTTTCTCCCAGTTCCTGACAATTTAGCAACCTGTCTACAGAAAATTGTGCCGCCAAATCATCAAGCTCTGCTTTTTTATTTCCATTATATAATAAACTATCGTCCGCCCCTGCCTTTATCAGCAGTAAGTCACGCACAACCATCTGCAGAAAACCTGCCCACTGCATGACTTTTTCTCTGTCCATAGCCGCCAGTTCATCGCTCAGCTGCCAAATATATGCAGCCGTTATGTCGGCAAAAATAAAATTCCAGACACTATCGTTTAATTTAAGACTTTCCTCGTCAATGAAAGCCAGCGCCTTTTTCATACTGCCGCCGGATAATTTTGCAATCACCCGTGCTTTTGTGCCGTCTATGCTATATTTCTGCTTCAAAACCGACATGATTTCATCTTCACCGAGCGGAGCAAAATATATTTTCATGCAGCGCGACAAAATCGTCGGCAGAAGCATATCCTTATTCGCCGTTACCAATATGAATACTACCTCGCCGGTAGGTTCCTCCAGCGTTTTGAGCAGACTGTTTGCCGCCGCTTCATTCATGTATTCCGCACCGTCGATAAGCACTACCCGCTTATCGGCCAGATACGGAGACAAAGCTATCTGCGACTGCATTTGCCTGATTTGTTCGATTTTAATGTTTTTTGCCTTGCCTTCCGGCTGTAGATAATAAAAATCGGGATGATTTCCTGCCGTAAAGGTTTTGCAGGAAACACATTCATTACAGGGAGCATTTTCACTATTGCAGAAAAGTGCTTTTGCCAGAACTTTCGCTGCCAGTTTCTTGCCGATACCCTCCATACCTGTAAACAAAAGCGCATGCGGCAACCTTTTTTCCGCCAAAAGCTGCCGCAAATCCTGTTTTATCTGTGTATGACCTTGTATATCAGACCAATCACTCATTTCAATTATACCAAAGCAAATTATCCAGCAATATATTAAGCTGATTACACTGTCTTATCAGACTTTCTTTATCGCCTCTGTCCACGGCTTCGCTGATTTCCCGTAAAACAGCATCCATTTCACTGACTTTACCGTACAGATTTGGCTGCTGCATATTTTCCCACGAAGATTTCATTCCCGCCATGTACAGCTGTGTTACGGCAACCGATACAAAATCTTTCACTAAGACTTGATAAGCGTGCACATTCTCCGCTGTAGGATTTTCCACCAGCAGCTCATACTCTGCCGCTATTTTCTGCTTTTGCTCATTTACATCAGATATCAACAATTCTTTCATATTCATTCCCCTACATCTACAAAAAAACATAAAAACAAACCAAAGAGCTTGAAATTAGTATACCATAAAGATTTTTATTTATAAATAGTTTTCAATACACGCCATTACATCCCTGTGTATATCTTCAATGCTGCGAATTATTCCGTTTTGTGCACAATCTACAATTTCCCAACCGTATTTTTGCGCCATCTGTTCATAAACAGCATGGCATTTTGCCAGATATACCGCATCTTTTTCATGAATATCCTTTGCCATCTTTGTCTTTTGTGCTCTGTCTTCAATTAATTTGCCGCTTAAATCAGCCGGCATATTCAGAAAAATCACCTTGTCCGGCACAGGCAGCCCCATCTTCACAAATTCCGTATCCCAAAGCCAGTGCAGAAATTCTTCCCGTTCATTTTTATCCTGAATTTTTACTGCCTGATGAACCATATTGGAAGTTGTATATCTGTCCGCTAAAATAATCGCTCCTTCTTCATACGCCCTTTTCCATTTTTTTCGATACGACGCATATCTATCCACAGCAAAAAACAATGACGCCGCATACGCATTCACGTCATCGGCATGACCGCCGAACTCTCCGCGCAGATACATTTTTACAGGAGCACACGCTTCGCTTTCATAATCAGGATACTCTATCTTCATTACATTTTTTCCCAGACAAATTAATTTATCGTACAGTAATTTTGTCTGCGTCGCTTTGCCTGAACCGTCGCCCGCTTCGATAATTATCAGTTTTCCCTTCATTTTTCATCCTCCACCACTCTGACTGTATACAAATTCATATCTTCCGGACCAATGACGTTGCCACCGCTGTTTTTTTGTAAATCCACATAATCTATTATTTCCCGGCTTATGCGCTCACCCGGATAAATTATCGGAATACCCGGCGGATAGAAAGTTATCATTTCTCCGGCAATGCAGCCAGCGCTTGATTTAAAATCAACTTTTTTTGTCCGTTTAAACAGCGCATCGCGCGGTGACAGTACATACTCCGGCAACGGCGGCAATTTTATCTGTACAAGTTCACGCTGTTTTTTGCTGATAAAATCCCGTGCCAGATTTTTTAAAGCATTGTACAGATAATCACATTCACGCTGACTGTCAGCATAGGAAATAATAAACAGCAGATTGTAAAAATCGGACAACTCGCACTGGATTTTATATTTATGGCGCAGAATATGCTCCGCCTGCACCCCGCTTATGCCCAGACCGCGTACACTCACCGTCAGTTTCGTTACATCAAGCGCGAATTTTCCTGCACTGTTCATATATTCCCTGCCGAAACAAAATAGCCCGTCTATTTCATTAATGCGGCGGCGCAGATTTTCCGCCAAATTCACAGCTTTATCAATAAGCTCTTTTCCCTTCAATGCCATCTGTTCTCTTGCTGTATCAAGCGAAGCCATTAAAAGATAATTAGGGCTGGTTGACTGCACAAGGCTGCACATCTTATTGAAACGCTCTTTATCCACACGTTTTCCCTTCATATGCAGAAGCGAAGTCTGTGTCATAGAACCTAAAATCTTATGCGTACTCTGTGCAACGATATCCGCTTCCGCATCGAGCGCCTGCACCGGCAAACTGTCAGAAAAATGCAGATGCGGTCCGTGCGCTTCATCAACGAGCAATACCATATCATATTCATGTACAATCCGTGCAATCGTTTTTATATCTCCTGCCACGCCGTAATATGTAGGATAAACCATTACAAGCGCTTTGGCATCAGGATTTTTTTCTACAACTTTCCGTACCTCCTGCGGCGTTATGCTCATAGCAATCCCCAGATTTTCATCTATTTCCGGCTGGATAAATACAGGCTTTGCTCCGACAAGTACCAATCCGCCCAATACGCTTCTATGCGCATTTCGCGGCACGATTACCTTATCTCCCGGGTTCAAGGCGGTGAGCAGCATAGCATGAATAGCCCCTGTCGTTCCGTTGATGAAAAATCGGCTTTCATCCGCACCGTACAAATCGGCCGCCAAATCCTGCGCCTCTTTTATACAGCCCGTCGCCCCGTGTATATCGTCAAGCTCTTCCATGAGCGAAACTTCCATTTTCAGCCCGTCAGACGTGATAATCTCACGCATTTTATCCGGTATACCCTTGCCCTGCTTATGACCCGGCGTATGAAAAGCTACTGCGCCATCAGCTATATAATTTTTCATCGCTGTAAACAGCGGCGTTTTATTCTGTTCCATTCCAATCCTTCTTTCAGTCAAACTCAGAAAATATTATACTATATTTTATCTTTCAAATGAAATTTGCCTTCATTTAAAATTAAAATACAAAAAAATCCCGAAAGATGTAAACTATCGGGATTTTTTATAACATATTTTTCTTTTGTATTTAATACGGCATCCTATCAAATAGGCTGGTTATTTACGTCTGCCTGCAATTATCATGCGGATAATCGTTATAACGATAAATATCGCCACGGCACCCATCGTTATTTCACTGAAAACAGACATTGTACTGTTCGTTTCCGGCGACATCATCATAAATACCACACCCAATACGAGCAGAACAACAACCAGATTAATCAAAGTTCCTATCTTTATGATTTTTCCTCCTTTCTCACTCTTTCCAAACTACAGTCTGCGGCAAGCTGAACCCGTTAAAAGTCGTAGCTGATACTCTGCTGTAAGCACCAGCATTTACTGCTACGAGCAAGTCGCCTATATCCAATTTGGGACAGAGCATTTTATTTTTTATAATATCCAGTGAATCACAGCTTGGACCTGCCAAAGTTGCCACTGTTTTTTCACCATTTTTAAACGCATGTATATCATAATCCCAATGGTCAAAAAATTTACCCGAAAAACAGCCGTATATGCCGTCATCCAGATAGTACCAGTCCTGACCGCCGCGTTTCTGACTGCCGATTACTGTTGTCAGTATATTTACGGCACTGGCACAGATATATCGTCCCGGTTCTGCCCATACCTCCACATCAGTGAAATTTTCTTCAATACATTTATTGATATCATTCATGATTTTTTCAACATCGATATCCGTATGCAGAGCCGGGGCCGGAAGTCCGCCTCCTATGTCTATATATTTTATATCAATTCCGTTTTGACGCGCTTCATCAATTAACTCACGCACTATGGTAAATGCCCTCAGATAATTCTGCGCTGAAATTGACTGACTGCCCACATGAAAACAGATGCCGACAGCTTTCAATCCTTTTGTCTGTGCATATTTCAGCAAATCGACAATATACTGTCTTTCCGCACCGAATTTAATATTTAAATCTACTACCGCATCTGAATTATCAATTCTTACACGCACCAAAACTTCTGCATTCGGTATATATTCTGCAATTTTATTCACTTCAGTTTTACTGTCAAAAGTCATTCGCCTTATACCGGCTTTTTTAGCAGCTAAAAGTCCCTTCACCGTTTTCACAGGATTGGCATATATCATTCGCTCACCGGAAATTTTAAGTCTTTGCAGTTTCTCAATCTCTCCGTCGGAAGCCACATCAAAATTACTGCCTAAATCCTTCAATTTCTCCAAAATACAGGTCGCGGGATTTGCCTTTATCGCATAATAAATTTTCAACCTCGGAATATGTTCCTGTAAAAATTCGTAATTTGCTTCAATATGCTTTAATGATATCACTTCAATCGGTGTAGCATACTGATTTGCCAAAGCCTCAGCATTTTCTTTTGTCAGTTTAAAACTATTCATTAACATCCCCTTATTCCTTGCACAGTATCCTTGTTGTGCTAATATGAAAATTCGTTTATTTGTAAAATTATTCAAATAAACTTACGCTAAGTATACTACAATCATCACAAAATTCAAGCCCTAAAAATTTTCACTCATTCTCTTTTAAAGTCAACAGAAAAACGAACCCCAAATTACTGTCTCTAAATGTAAAAAAATTTTTTATGTGCAATCATACTGAAACTTACTTAAAATATACTATATCTGCAAATAGTTCGATAAATAGCCTACACCAGCAATGAGCCTTGAAAAAAGAAAAAGCCTCTGCTTTCTTCCCATGAAACGCAGAGGCTTTTTTTATCTATACCAGATTTTTTTGTTTGCCTATTTATTGCAGCAAAAAAGACGACTGCAAAAGCAATCGTCTTTTTTATTAAATATTAAAGTACGGATTTAACTGTGTTTACTACGTTTTCTACAGTAAAGCCGAATTTTTTAAACAATGTTGCTGCCGGAGCGGAAGCACCGAAACCGTGCATCGTTACAACGGCGCCGTCAAGACCTACATATTTGCCCCAGCCGAAGTCCGTGCCTGCTTCTACTGCTACACGAGCGCGAATAGCTTTTGGAAGCACGGCTTCTTTATATTCTGCCGACTGCTGTTCAAAGAGGTCTACGCAAGGCATACTTACAACGCGTACATCTACATTTTCTTTAGCAAGTTCTTCTTTTGCATCAAGAGCCAAGGATACTTCAGAGCCAGTTGCAATGATAATTGCATCCGGAGTTTCCTTCGTGCTGTCAGCGATTACATAACCGCCTTTTAATGCTTCTTTGGAGCTGCCTGCAAGCTGCGGCAGATTTTGACGAGTCAGTACCAAACCTGTCGGAGTAGTTTTGCTTGTTACGGCAAGATACCAGCCGGCAGCCGTTTCCGTTGCGTCAGCCGGACGGAATAAGTTGAAGTTCGGAAGAGAACGAAGCATTGCATACTGTTCAACCGGTTCATGCGTAGGACCGTCTTCCCCAACACCGATACTGTCATGAGTGAATACCATCGTTACAGGTAAATTCATGAGAGATGCAAGGCGGAGCATCGGTTTCGTATAATCGCTGAATACGAAGAATGTCGCACCGTAAGTTTTCAGACCGCCGTGGAGCTGAATACCGTTTACAATGGCAGTCATGGCAAATTCACGTACACCGAAATGCAGATTGCGTCCGAGATAATCATCTTTGGAGAAATCGCCTGCATCATTCATATGAGTTTTGTTGGACGGTGCAAGGTCGGCACTGCCGCCGAAAAGATTTGGCAGTCTGTCTTTCAGACGGTTAATCATTGTACCGGAAAGAGCGCGCGTTGCTACAGCTTTATCTTCATATGCCCAATATTCTTCATCATTTAAGAGAGCCTGCGCGTCCACTTCGCCGAAGTATTTATCCCAAAGAGCTTTACATTCAGGATATTTAGCGCAGTAGTCAGCAAAGAGAGTATTCCATGCTTCTTCTGCTTTCGCACCTTCAGCAGCGAGTGCACTGTAGTTATCATAAACTTCCTGCGGTACATAGAACGGTTCCTGGCTAGGCCAGTTCAGGAATTCTTTCATAGCTTTGATATTGTCTGCGCCGAGCGGTTCACCGTGAGCGGAAGCTTTTCCCTGTTTTGCCGGGCAGCCGTAACCGATTTGAGTTTTAACAGTAATAAAGGAAGGACGTGTTTTATCAGCTTTTGCTTCTTCGATAGCTTTGCCGATTGCTTCTAAATCGTTGCCGTCTTCAACCGTAATAGTCTGGAAACCGAATGCTTCCATACGTTTTTGAACATCTTCCGTGAAAGCGATATCCGTGCTGCCTTCAATGGAGATTTTATTGCTGTCATAGAAAACAATCAATTTGGACAGGCCGAGCGTACCTGCAAGAGAGAATGCTTCGGAAGAAATACCTTCCATCATGCAGCCGTCGCCACCGAGTACGTAAGTATAATGGTCAACAACAGGGAAATCCGGTTTATTGAAAGTTGCAGCCAAATGAGCTTCTGCCATAGCCATACCGACTGCCATACCCATGCCTGCGCCGAGCGGACCTGTTGTAGCTTCAACGCCTACTGTATGACCGTATTCTGGATGACCTGGAGTTAAGGAGCCGTCCTGACGGAAATTTTCAAGGTCTTCTTTTGTAAGACCGTAACCGAATAAATGCAAAAGTGCATAAAGCATGGAAGAACCGTGTCCGCCGGATAAAATAAAGCGGTCGCGATTTGCCCACTGAGGATTTTTCGGATTGTGGTGCATGTGTTTGCCCCAAAGTTCATAAACGATAGGAGCGCAACCGAGCGGAAGTCCCGGATGACCGGAGTTTGCTTTCTGCACTTCGTCAGCCGATAATACACGAATGGCATTAACGGATAAAGTATTGATGTCTGTCATGTTTTAACTACCCCTTTTTCATCTTAGAATTAATATTTGTTTTATCAATCCCAATGTTGTATTACAACTTGTTAAACCAAAATACAACTTTCTAAATCAAACAAATTTATTATAATTTATATTTAGAAATTTTTCAATAAAAAACTACTGTAAATACAATTAATTTCTAAATAAATTATAACAGACTCTTTTTATAAATGCAATATATTTTTCATTTTTAAATTTTATTATGATAAATTTATATCAAATATAATTTGAAACGATATAGACGATATATTATGCTATCTGTTCATTTTTCTTTAATATAAAAAAGAACGAACAAAAAAATTTTTTATTATATTGCGCCGAACAGACAGGTTCCCAAATTTTACCAGCACAATAGATAAAAGGTCTATATGGAAAACCTTTTGCCGATATAGACCTTTTATTAGTTCTTGTAATCTTGTTTTAAATTCTTGTATTTGATAATATTATTATGGTTGTATTTTTTGTTTTATATTGTTTTTTGTTTAACACTTATTAAAGTATTTTAGTAAGTGTTATTTTTTTGCATAAACTTTACCGTACATAGCATCCTGTTCCTGACGTACATGATAAAGCTGAGTGCTCGTATCAAGCTGCACCATATCCATAGTGAGGATTTGACCTTTTTTAGCATCTTTGAGCATGCGGGCTTTTTTATTGATTAAGCCGTAAATTACATAGCCTTTTTCATATGTTTCCTGCGATGTTGCAATAGAGCCGTAAGTCGTGTAGCCGCCGATACCGTCGATGTATTCACCGGCTTTGAGGTCGCGTTTTGCAACTGTAATACATTCGCTTACAGGACCGTCAATAGGAATGATTGTCGGTTCTTTGTCGATAACAGCTTTAGCAACTGTGAGCGGAGTTTCGAGGTTGCATAAGTGGTAAGGACGATATAAAGTCCAGAGCGGGCCAGGTCCCATGCTGTGATACTGCATCTGATAAGCGATTTCTTCATTTTCCGTAGCTACCGTTACGAATACGCCAGGAGCAATACCGTTTACATATTCAACAACGCCATGTTTGTCTAAAATACCGCCGTCTTTTTTAAGTTTGAAGATTTCATTGAGTTCTTTGCAGCGTTCAGCCGGGCTTGCGGATGGACCGTGGCCGCCGATTACGTCAGGAATAAGACCTGTAGCATTACTCATAGCAGTCATTTCTACCATTGTTTTCGTGCCGTCTTTGAACGCACAGAGCATTCTCGGACTCATTTTGCGGCGTGTAGCTTCAGCTAAAACAGTATCAGGATTGCATTCATAATCGAGTTTGTTGTTTTTGCCTTTACCCATTACTTTTACTTCCATGCCCATTGCTTTAGCAAAAGAATAAAGTTCCATAACGGCACCCGGTTCATCTCCGGCGGAACCTGTGTAGATAACGCCGTTCTTGTCACCCAGTTTTTTGAGGTATGAACCGATTACAACGTCCGTTTCAACGTCCATCATTACTACATGTTTATGATTGTTCATAGCATCTATTGCGATTTTAACGCCGACTTCCGGAACGCCCGTAACATCGATAGCACATTCAACAAGGTTCGCCTGAGCGATGAGATCGGAATTATCCGTTGCCACGAATTTGCCCATTTCCATGTATTTATTTACATCAGACAAAGTATTTGCTACTGCAATCTGTTCGTCAGGAATGCCTGCATAATGAAAAGCATTGATTACGTTCTGTAAATTAATGTCTGCTACTAAGGAAGGAGAAATACCCTTCATGATAGCCATCTGAGTAACCATGCCGCGACCCATCTGGCCTGCGCCGACGATACCGGTGCGAATGATTTTTCCTTCTTCTTCGCGTTTTAAAAGTTTCTGGTCCATGTTTAACATAAAATCCACACTCCTACTTCTCTAATTCATTAAAAAAACTTCATTCTACATTAATTATTATTTATCTGGTTGCCCGACAAATTCTCATCAAAGTTCCATTCATCAGGCAAGCCTTACTTACTGTCGAAATCAATTAAAATCAATAGATTTCAATTTTAACGCCTTTTTGTATATCATCTTCCGTCAACGGTTCATCACCTTTGAGCATGATATGACCAGGCAAATCCGGTACGTCCCGACCGGCAAAATTAATTGTCGCATGGCCTAGTTCTTTAAATGTATGCTGCGCTTCATCACCTACAGCCGTTATTTCAAAAACCTTATCACCGATAATAACCGTATCGCCTACCGCAATATCGCCGTGAAGTTCAGCTGCCGTATGCAGTATGGATATTTCAGCCAGTTCGGACGGAGCATTGTCATTGAACAGAATAATATAATTCAATTCTTTCAGAAAAGCTTTCGCTTCACTGCCCCAGCCCGTAATTTCAGAACTGTATTTCATCTATAAAACATCTCCTTTACTCACTTTTCTTCTATATTAATATATTTATTATTTATTATGCGTATAATCCGATACTGAATACATAAGCAATAACTACAGCCAGTGGACCTGTAATCAGACGGGAATATAAAACTGCCGGTACGCCGAGTTCAATCGTTTCCGGTTCTGCTTCACCGAGAGAAAGACCTACCGGTACGAAGTCCGCACCAACCTGCGCATCAATAGCGAAAAGTGCAGGAAGTGCATACTGCGGCGGAATATTGCCAAGACCAATCTGTACCCCTAAAAGACTTCCGACAATCTGAGCGATTACGGCACCAGGTCCGAGCACCGGAGAAATAAACGGCAACGCACAGATTACTGAAATCACAATCATACCAGGAAGCGTGCTGGCAATCGGCGAAATTGTCTGAGCAATGATGTCACCGATACCGGAAGCCTGAATGATACCCAAAATCATACTTACGAACGCCATGAACGGTAAGATATTCTTCATTACCATATCAATGGTTTCGCGTCCTGCCTGATAGAATTTATTAACGACGGAACCAACACCGATACCCATGCGGGTGATAATATTTTTCTTTTTGCCTGCATTCATTTCCGCAAGTTCCGCTCTGGCCTGAGCTTTCGTCTTCGGAGCCGGAGCATTTTTCGGGTCAAGCGCCGGTTTTGCCGCCTGTGCAACCGCACTGTCATCTGCATAAGCAATGCAGCTTTCCGTAACATCGGAAACATACAAATCTTCCGTAATGAATTTAGCGAGCGGACCGGATTGTCCGACAGCCGTCAGATTTACCGTATATAATTTCTTTTTCGGATAAACACCGCAGCGTGCCGTTCCGCCGCAGTCGATAACAACAACCATGATTTCATCATCCGGCACACCCGTAGAAAAGCCGTCCACCGGAGTAGCTCCCGACATTTCCGCAATTTTTGCAGCTACCGGATGAATGCCGCCGCCTGTTACGCTTACGACTTTATTGCGTTTGTCCGTAGGTTTCATACTAAGCGGACCGCCCCAGCCTGCACTGCCTTTAGTAATTGTTATAGCTCTATACATAGGAAATTGCCTCCTTAATTATCCTCTTAAATCAAAATCATTATTTTTTTGATTGCATTACCGCATAAATCTTTTCTGTAATAACACCGCGTAAAAATATTACAATTATACCTACAATAAAATATCTTACAGCCAAATCACCGAGCGGCAAACCGAGTGTCGTAATACCTGTTGCAATTCCCATGTATACAAACAATTCACCACCATTGGCATGAGGAAATAATCCCGTTACCGGATGGAGAAAACTTACTGTTGCATCATAAAACGCCGGTTTGTGTTTTTCCTGTACAAATCTGCCGAATGTATAGCACATCGGATTTGCCAGAAACAGTACGGAAATTATCGGAAGCAACGTATATCTTGTAAAAATGCTTTTTGTCAAAAGACCTGCCACATTATATACTCGTTCTTCCCCAATCAGTTTAATGCAGGCACTTACTGCCGTCATCAATACTACAACCAGCGGTATGATATTGGCTACCCATCCTACAAAGGTAGTCGCTCCCGCTTTGAATAACTCAATAAATCCATTTGCTACTGCTGCTATCAGTTCCATTTTTGTTCCTCCTGTATATTTTCATTAATTTACAGCTTCTCCCTGTTCGTCGCTTTCCAAACGATTGCATAAAGCTTTTACGGCTTCCATATGTCCGCGGAAACGTTTCTTTTCTTTCTTGGAGGAAATTTTTGCATACTCGTCACGCAGTTCAAAAACATTTCTGCCGATGACTTCCGGCATTTTCTTAAACTTAGTGAACACGGTAAGTCCTTCCATCAGTTCCGCATCCAAAATAAGCCCTTCACTGTTACAAGCAATAATTACAATATTATTTTTCAATTTGGAACGTCTGCTGCCGATACCGACATTACCTTTTTTATGCAGGCGGCGTACTGCTTTTTTATACTGCCTCACCTGTACATATGTACCGGTTGCCTGTATCACCATAAAAACGAGCAGACATACAAACAGCATCGTAAAATCCATCGTCATCATTCCTTATAATTTAATAACGCCTGCGCACAGTCAGAGTCTATAATGAGAATATTAACAAATTTTCCGTTTATCGCGCCGACTACGCTTTCCACTTTGCCGGCTCCCGTCGCTATGCCGATTTTGCGCCGTACTTTCTTCAGCTTGTCAATCGGCATACCGGAAACGAGCTTGTTGAAACTGTCGAACGCTTCGACATTGCCGTGTTTGTCGAAAAACTGCATGGCAACGTCGCCTACAGCTCCCCTTTGCACGAAATCGTCAAACATCTTCTCCGTGATGTAGCCTGTTTTCAGTATGGTGGACTGGTCTTTGTCCAGTATGCCAATCCCCATAATGACAGTCGTTATTTTATTGAAGCTTTTCAAAATGCTCTGCATGGATTCTTCTTCCAAAAAGTTATGCAGCAAATCCGGTTTGGAAAACATGAGCGGAGCAAAAAACTGCAAACAGTTGGCTTTGAATATATTGGCAAAAGCCATTGCTATATAATTGGAATGTATATCGTAACGGCTTTCACCGATACCACCGATAATAGGAACAAAAGTACATTTTAACTTTTCTGTATTGAATAAATTGGTACGAGTTATATTCCTGAGCGTCATACCCATCGTAACCCCGATATACTCTCTATCCTCTGCAATTCTCGTGATGAAACGCAGTGTTTCTTTTGCCAAATCCTCATTTACCGTATCGGCATTATTCGTAGGAGCGATAACCACTTCTTCCAGACCGAATTTTTTCTCCAGTTCTCTCTCCATATTGGCAAAAACAAGATTATCAGGATTTTTTATTTCGATTTTCACAATACCGCTTGCCCGTCCGCTTTTTATCATACGGGCAACTGAAGGACGCGATATCTGAAGTGTTTCTGATATTTCCTGCTGGCTCATATTGTCCTCATAATACAAGCTGCAGCATTTGTAAATTAATCTGATGTCGTCAATTATTTTCTTCATAGCCGCACCTGTTCCAATAAATAGAATATTTTTTATTGCTTAATCATTCGTAACTCACTTGATGATTTTATTATACATGCTGACCTTTATATTTACAATACTATTTGATTAGAACAAATGTTAAAGTATTTTAGATTAGATACAAATGTTCTTTGCTGTATCATTTATATCTATATCTCCAATCCGGCTTTATTTAGATGACATTCTCGCATAAATCTTTTCCGTTACAATACCGCGGATTAAAATAACAATTATGCCGACGATGAAATAACGTACCGCCAAATCGCCAAGCGGCAGACCAAGTGTAGTTATCCCTGTTGCTATCCCCATATAAACGAACAGTTCACCGCCGTTGGCATGCGGGAACAGCCCCGTTACCGGATGAACAAAGCTAACTGTTGCATCATAAAATGCCGGTTTATATTTTTCATCCATAAAACGGCCGAACGTATAACACATCGGATTTGCCAGGAAAATTACAGCCAGAATAGGTACGATTGTATAACGGGTAATCGTATATTTCGTCAGTTTCTGCGCTACACCGTACACTCTGTCTTCACCGATTAATTTAATGCAGGCACTTACCGCCGTCATTAAAACGACAACAAGAGGAATAATCCCTGTTACCCAACCGATGAATGTAGTCGCGCCGGCTTTAAAAAGTTCGATAAAACCGTTGGCTAAAAACGCAATAAATTCCATAATATCCAGCTCCTTTAATTATTCTAAATTTTCAGATTTATAATAGATACTACAAATCCTACTCATCCTGCCAGTCAAATTTTTAGCCATACAATACTCTATATCCCGGTGGGGTTAAATGCCTATAAATAGTTGATATAGAGTATCATATGACTTCGTCTGCTTTTGTGTCTTACTGCTGCTATGTGTAAAATTTATAGTATTATTATCTATTAAATAAATAAGCCAGTTAACACAGCTTCGTATTTATTTTTCTGCTTTGTCTTTCACGGCCTGAACGATTGCATCCAGCATTTCCCGAACCATGCCTTCCGGGTCTTTGGCACAGACGATACCGCTTGTACAGCCCGTTCCGTCAGCACCGCTGACAATCGTAGCATATACATCCTTGCCTGTACTGATGCCGGCAGCCTGCATGATTAAAATTTCCGGGTCAATACTGCGAATTGCATTATTTGTAGCTTCAATATACGATTTATCACTGACATTGCCTGTACCGATTAATTCTGTCGGTTCACACAGTAAAATATCCGGTTTGAGCATAGCAATTGCCTGTGCCTCCTTTACGGAGTCAGCGCATACTACCGTATAAATACCGTTTTCTTTAGCTCTTTGCATTACTTTTACCAGTTCGCATACTTTCAGCGAATGTTCAGCATGATTTAAAAATACGGCTTTTACACCGGCTTCCGCCAATGCCTCTGGTACAATATAGCCCATGCCGCGGCCGGCTTTGAGGCTGTCCATATGCTGTGCCGTTACGATTAAGTTGGAAGTATTTTCCGCAATCATGCGCAAATCAACGAACGGCGCCGTGAAAAATACATCAAAATCCTTGTCTTTGGCAAATTCATCAGCCGCTTTTGCCAATTTCAGCAGTCTTTCGCCGTACAGATACGATTTCGGATTTACCATAAAAAACGGTGTACGAATTTTTTTCATCAGAAATCCCCCTATTTTTCCAGTTAAATATTTTGTGTATGGAATACTTTATAATAACGGCGCAGAACATCTTTCATGCCGTCTTTCAAGACTTCTTTTGCACCATAATAGTCTTTTGCCTGTTTTTCCTGTAAATTATTATATGCACCCAAAATAAAATCAGTATAGATATTGATTTTCGCGATACCGCCCAGTGCACATTTTTCCAGATTTTCATCACCTGAGGAAGAACCGCCGTGCAAAACGAGCGGTACGGATACATTTTCAGCAAGTTCATGCAAACGTTCAAAATTAATTACTGGAGTTCCCTTATAGCTGCCGTGAGCCGTGCCGATGGATACAGCCAGAGAGTCCAGACCCGTTTTTTCCGTAAGTGTCACAGCTTCATCTACAGAAGTGTAAATGGATTGAGCTTCACTGAATTTATCCACGCTGATACCGGTACCGACATGACCGATTTCAGCTTCTACGCAGACATTGTGTGCATGAGCCATATCCACGATTTCCTTTGTAATTCTTATATTTTCATCCAGCGATTTACTTGATGCGTCAATCATTACAGAAGTAAAACCGAGCTCAACGGCTTTTTTTACAAAATCAAAATCTTCGCCGTGGTCAAGATGTAAAACCACCGGAACTTTTGCTTTTTTTGCATAATACTTGCCGAGAGCAGCAGCCTCTTCCAAAGATTGATAGACGCTGTGGCTTTGCGCAAAAGACAAAATAAGCGGTAAATTCATTTCTTCCGCCACTTCAATATGCGCTCTTGCCGACAGCTGGTCGACAAAATTTGCAGACGGAACGGCAAAATGTTTTTCTTTAGCCGTTTTCAACAATTCTTTCGATGAAATAATCATATATTAAACCTCCCATTTTATGCAAAAACTCTCTTTAAATATAAAATGTATACTGAATACTTTAAGATTATAAATCTTTACGGATTTTTGCCTATACAGACAATAAATACATCATTCGCCCATAACGATAATTTTGCATTTGCGCGTACGGGAGCGTGTTCTGTCAAAATCCACGAAATAAACGTAGCCCGTCGTGCCTACGCCGAGTTTGCCATCGTCAACTTCAAATGTTTCACTCGAACCGATTATCGTTGCTTTCAAATGTGCATCACAGTTTAAAAGTGCCGTTCTGTCGCCGCCCGGCAGATAATCCTCTGCATTCGGCCATGAAGCCACCGCTTCATAATGTTTTTCCCCCGGATAACGATACTGACCTTCCGCTATATTATCCGGTATGATTTTTTTCAATATGTCATTCAAATCCGCCTGTAAGAACTCATCGCCGCTTTCTGTATAATCATGCACGAATTCTTCAAAAAATACTGCACAAGTCGTATGCGGTGAAATCACCGTACAAATACCGTTTTTAATGCCGCTGTTTTGTATCGCCCGTTTTACCTGCGGTGTAATATCAAAAAATGTAGGAGTTTCTCCATGTGAAGTCAATTTAATCGTTTCTTTATAAATAGACATTCTATCACCTCTTACAAAAAATTTACAAATTTACAATTAACAGAAATTTATCTTTAATAAAATTTTAACATTACATAATCATTTAATCAATATATTCACAATGGAACTTTTGTAAAAGTGTATTTTAACAGTAAACAAACAGACCATTTGTAAAAATAAAAACGCTATTAATGCCTTTTTTACAGTTGTTCAATGTCATATTATAGCGTAAAGTTGTAAAGCAACAACACATAAAGTTGTCGACCTAAATAACAAAAAATCATTCGTACTCATACTATCACTTTCCCTCATAAATGGCGAACAATCAGCAAACAGCTATAAATATTTGCTTTTAACAACAATAACAGCTCTTGTACAAAAATATATACAAGAGCTGTTTTCATATCATTAATTATCCTAAAATCAGACTGCCGATTTGATATACAATTACTGCCATAACGTATGCCACCGCCATCTGAAATATGATGGAAAAGCACATAGCTTTCGTGGAATTTGTTTCTTTCTTTATCGTAACAATACTTGCTATACACGGTGTATATAAAAGACAGAAAACCATCAGCGTATACGCATTGAGCTGCGTAAAACCGGCTTGTGCCAGCTGAGTTATCATTTCGCTCATGCCTTCAGCCGAATTGATATTACTGATACCGTAAAGTACGCTTAGGCTCGCTACGACAACTTCCTTTGCAGCAATTCCGGAAATGAGCGCCACGGCAATCTGCCACAGACCCAGTCCCGCCGGAACGAGTAGCGGCGCTAAAAATTTGCCAATGGAAGCTCCGAAGCTGTCGTTGATTTCCACCATACCGGAAAAATTGAAATTAAGTATAAACCAGATGATTATCGAAGCTACGAATATCGTCGTACCGGCTTTTGACAAATACGATTTGACTTTTTCCCACGCATAAAGAAAAATTGACATTATATTCGGCGATTTATATTCCGGCAGCTCAATCAACAATACATTCTTATTCGTCGGTGCATCCATTTTATAGAAAATCTTAGCTACCGCAATCGCCACAACAATACCTAGCACATACATGGAAAAAGCTACCAGCATGGCATTATCCGGAAAAAACGTTCCGGCAAATAAAATATAAATAGGCAATCGCGCACTGCATGACATAAACGGCGTGATTAAAATAGTCTTCAGCCTGTCTTTGGGGTCTTCCAGCGCCCGGGACGCCATAATTGCCGGCACAGAGCAGCCGAAACCCAAAAGAAGCGGAATAAACGCTCTGCCGGAGAGCCCCACTTTGCCCATAATGCCATCCATTACATAAGCGACACGCGACATATAGCCGCTATCTTCCAATACGGCAAGCGCCAAAAACAGAATGAAAATATTCGGCAAAAACGCCAAAATACCGCCGACACCGGCTATTGCCCCGTCAATTAAAAGCGAGGATACAACCGGATTTACCTGTATCTCCTCCAACAGCAGCGTTAAATTCGCGCTTACCACATCGATGCCCTCTACCAGATAATCCTTAAACATATCACCGATAGTAAACGTCAAAAAGAAAATAAACGCCATAATTGCCAAAAATATCGGTACACCCAAAACAGGATGAGTAAGATATTTGTCTATTCTGTCCGTTGCCTGCGTTTTCTTATCTTTATTTACAAGTACTTCCTGAATTATTTCTTCAATTAAATCATATTTCTGCTTAATTATATCTTTTTCATAACTTCTATCCAGCACTTCCGGCAAATCAAGCGGATATTTTTTCGTTATTTCCTCATCCTGAGCCAGCTCTTTAATAGCATGCCAGCGCAAATTAGGCAACTCACCGTATTTTTCACAAAGTGCCTCTTCAATTATATCGATTTTGTCTTCAATTTCATCGCTGTAAACAACAACACAGTCCTCATGATGATTGTGACGGTGCCGGCTGGAAAGCTCCTGCTCGGAATGCTGATGTTCTATGCGGTCATTCGGTTTACGCCCCTGATGATGAGCTACGGCGTGCATTAAAATTTCCAAACCTCTTTTTTTGCGGGCACTGACCGGTACGACAGGAATTCCGAGCATTTCCGGCAGACGATGCAAATCGATATCCATCCCCCGCTCTTCTACAATATCCATCATATTGAGTGCAAGCACCATCGGTTTACCCAGTTCAATGAGCTGCAGTGCCAGATACAGATTGCGCTCCAGCGAAGAAGCATCCGCCACGTCAACGACAATATCCACTTCATCATCAAGAATGTACTGACGCGAAACTTTTTCTTCCATAGTATATGAAGTAAGGCTGTAAATCCCCGGCAGGTCGACCAGCTTATAATTTTCATTATGAAAACGCATTGCGCCTTCCTTTTTCTCCACCGTAACACCCGGCCAGTTTGCCACCTTTAAATGTGCTCCCGTATAAGCATTAAACAACGTCGTCTTGCCACAATTCGGGTTACCGATAAAGGCTACATGAATATCTTTACTCATCTATATTTCCCCCTATCTCGATAGCTTCTGCAATTTCCCTGCCTACGGCAAAACGTGTACCGCGTACTTTTAAAATCACAGCTCCGTGATTTTTTTTATTAAGTACCTCAAGCTTCACACCGCTTGTCATGCCGAGCATTTCCAAACGGCGTTCCAAAGCTCCTGTCAAATTGATTTTATTGACTATATAAGTATCTCCTATTCTAGCCTGTGCAACATTCAAAATACATTCCTCCTTAATATATACACACATTTATTTTATCATATAATGCAAATTTGTATTTGTTGTTCATTTTTCTTTGATGCAAAGAAAAACGAACCAAAAAGAAACTCTTTTTAACGTTTCGCTACCGCTGCACTGGGCGAGCCTTCGTAGCCCTTCTCTAAACACAAACGATACAATGGCTCGAAACGTTTGGAATTTGGCTTGTGCCTTCTGGTATTCAGCACGAACTTAACTTGAACTGTTGACATTGTATTTTGATGGTCATGCCAAAACTTTCATCCATGTTAGAGCATTTTCACGGTAGCTTTAGCTATTAAAAAGAAAATCTCTTATGGGCTACAAATCAAAAAGTTTTAAGATAACTCTTGGTGCTTCAGCACTTAGAGATATCTTATACCGTAAGGTGAATTTTCGGCAACTTTTCTTTAAAATAAAAAATTTATAAAAAATGCACGCCTTTATCAAACGTGCATTTTCAGACAATAAAAATTCTTATTTATCATTATAATGTCCCTTACATTGTATAATTTCTATATCCCCATTATCAGATACAAAATATACTAAACGATTTTTTTCATCAATACGCCTACTGTATAATCCAGATAAATTACCTTTCAATAATTCCGGTTTTCCTAGCCCTTCCTTTGCTCCATTGCGGGATATATCCTTTAACAACATATTTATCCGTTTTAATACCTTTTTATCAGAAACCTGCCAATATAAGTATTCTTCCCAGCTATTTTCACTGAAATTGAACTTTCCCATTACTCCATAGCCTCTAGCTCTTCCATAGTTTTAGAAATAACCCTGCCGGATTTTATCTGTTCATATGATTTTTGCAATGCTGTAATATTCTTTTCAGTATAAAACGGGTCATACGATACTTCAAACGGTATGCGATGTTCTCTTGTCATTTTTTTTGCAAAAATAATAAAAGCCGTTGTCATATTCATTCCAAGTTCTCGACATGTCTCTTCCATCGCCTTTTTTAATTCCGTATCCATACGAAAATTTACATTCGTTTGTGCCATAATAATATCCCCTTTCTGATATTATTATAATATATTTATAATTACAATGTAAATATAGTTTCATTA
>USIX01000015.1 GCA_900554895.1 uncultured Megamonas sp.
TCTTTGTTAGCTTTTATATTTAAATAAAAGTTTCACCTTACTAACGGGTTGATGAACCCCCGGCTCGCTTACCATGCACCAGCTACTCCCGTCGAAACCATTGCATCCCCGAGAGAGTTAATATATTATAGCATAGTTTTTCTTTAAAAGCAATGAAAAGAACTTATAAATCAAGTTTCATATAGATGGAAGTATTCATAGGACTGTCATTGTAGCAATCTGTTTCATAGAAGCCGAGTTTTTTGTACATGAATACAGCATTTTGCAGAAACGGCAATGTATCGAGAAGCATATGTTTATAACCGATTTCTTTGGCGTCATTAATGATTTTTTCAGCGAGCAGTCGGCCAATGTGTTTTCCCCTGAATTGCGGACGTACGTATAATCGTTTCATTTCACAGTTTTGGGCGTCAATTTTTTTCAGTCCGATACAGCCGGCAAGTTCATTGTCATAATATGCAAGGTACAGACGGCCGTCCGGTAAGCCGTATTTTGCATTTAAGTTTTGCAGTTCCGCGTTATAGTTTTGAATTTGAAGATATTTTGCGAATTCCTCATCGTTTTTTATTAGAAATTTGGTATACTCTGCAAATAATGTATGTATTTCTTCAGGAAAATCATATGCGGGAATTATTTTAACGGACAAAGTTTTTCCTCCTTTTGATTTTTTGACTAATTCTATTATATCATAACTTTTAAAGAAAATAATGGTATAATAGAACAAAAAAGGAGTGGTTTAAAATGATTTTCGGCAATATTAATCAGGCAAAAAGATATGATTTTTTACCGGAGGATTTGAAAGCTGTTTTTAAATTCGTGCAGGAAAATGATTTATCGGGTTTTGCTGAAGGTTCGCATAAGATAAACGGCGACGCGTTTTTCGTGAATGTGAACGAATATGATACGGTGGCGCGCGAGGACCGTTTCTGGGAAGCGCATAAAGTGTATATAGATGTGCATGTAATGCTGCAGGGACAGGAAATTATTGATGTGAATTTCATTGATAATATGCAGCTTGGCGAGTATAAAAGTGACAGCGATTTTCAGGCGCTGGACGGCGAATTGAAAGCCAGTGTGACGTTAAAGCAGGGTGATTTTCTTATCTGCTATCCGGAAGATGCACACCGTACGGGCGTAATTGCAGATGAAGCGTGCCATTTAAAAAAGGCTATTTTTAAAATTCGTCTGGAAAAATGATGGAGCAGGTATGGACAAGAAATATTATGTTTGCATAGATATCGGCGGTACGGCGATAAAATACGGCTTGGCCGATAGTGAGGGAAATTTTGTCGATAAGAATTCCATGGCAACGGAAGCTAAAGTATACGGCGGAGCCGGTATCGTGGAAAAGGTTAAAAATATAATCCGAAATTATATCAAAGAAAGAGAAATCGGCGGGGTAGGGATATCCACTCCCGGTATAATTAATGCAGCGGCAGGTATTGTTGTTTATGTAATGCCGTCTTCCATACCGGATTACAGCAATACACCGCTGAAATCCATCGTGGAAAAAGAATTCGGTATTAAATGTGCAGTGGAAAATGATGTGAACTGTGCAGCTCTCGGTGAAATGTGGCTCGGTGCAGGCAGAGGAAAATCTTCGCTTTTTGCCGTAACGGTCGGTACGAGTATCGGCGGATGCGCTGTTTACGGAGGAAAGGTAATTCACGGAGCGGGCAACAGTGCCGGTGAAATTGCCTATATGCAAATTCCGGGCGGCAGTATGCACGAGCTGGCGACAACGACGCGTTTGGTGAGGGATACAGCGAAAGCAAAATCCGTGAATGAAGCCGATTTGAACGGTGAAATTGTGTTTAACTGGGCAAAACAGGGAGACAAAGCGGCCAGAAGGGCTATAGATGATTTAGTAGAACATTTGGCTGACGGAATTGTCAATATAACGGCAGTGCTAAATCCGGAAGTGGTTATCTTGGGCGGCGGTATTATGGCGCAGGAGGAATATTTAAAACCGCTTATTGATAAAGCCGTAAAATGTAAATTAGCGTCAAATGTCTATAACAGCATGAAGATTGAATTCGCCAAGTTGCAAAATGATGCCGGCATGATAGGTGCTTTGTATAATCTGCTGTCACAGGAAAAATAAGAAAATCCCTTTTAAGTTTTCGGCTTAAAAGGGATTTTTTCAGATTGAATTATTTTAAATTTTCAACGGCACTGCGTTCGATGGCAAGACCTTCGCGGTATCTTTCCATGAATGCTTCAAAGCCTTCGATATCTTCTTTTGTCGGAGCGATTGTTTCGGATATGGCATCTTTGAATACTTTTTCGCTTAAATATTTATCAAGCGTCATATCCTGTTTGTTGTTCATATAGTCGGCAAGAAGTGCAATACCCCATGCGCCGCCTTCGCCTGCTGTTTCCATTACGGTTACAGGTGCGCCGATGGCTGCTGCCATGATGGTCTGGCCTACGCCTTTTGTTTTGAACAGACCGCCGTGGCCTAAAATCTGTTCTATTTTCACGTTTTCCTGTTTAGTTAAAATATCAAGACCTGTTTTCATCGCACCGAGAGCAGTGGAAAGATGAACGCGGATGAAATTTGCCAAATTGAATTTGCTGTCTGATTTGCGGACAAATAGAGGTCTGCCTTCCGTGAAGCCTGTAATGTGTTCACCGGAATGGTAGCAGTAAGAGAGCAGTCCGCCGCAGTCAGCGTCGCCTTCCAGCGCTTTATTGTACAGTGTGGAGAAAAGCTGGTTCGTATCCACTTTTACACCGAAACTTTCCAGACATTCATGGAAAAGACCAATCCAGCTGTTGAGGTCTGTCGTGCAGTTGTTGGAATGAGCCATTGCCACCAAATCGCCGGACGGAGTAGTTACCATGTCAAGCTGTTCGTAAACTTTGGATAAATCGTGTTCAAGTACAATCATGGCAAATACGGAAGTTCCTGCCGAAACGTTACCTGTTTTTTTCGTAACGGTATTAGTTGCCACCATGCCTGTACCTGCATCACCTTCCGGCGGACACATCGGACAGCCGGCTGCAAGATTGCCGCTCGAGTCGAGGAGTTTTGCACCTTCTTCAGTCAGATAGCCTGCATTTTCACCTGCGAGCAGAACTTTTGGCAGGATTTCCTTTATTTTCCAGTCAAAATGTTTATCAGCGATATGTGCGTCAAAGTCCGCCATCATTTTTTCGTTGTAATCTTTTTTGGCGATATCAATCGGGAACATGCCGGAAGCATCACCGATGCCGAGAACTTTTTCGCCGGACAGTTTCCAGTGGACAAAACCTGCTAAAGTAGTGAAGAATTTGATTTTACCTACATGTTCTTCATTGTTTAAAATTGCCTGGTATAAATGAGCAATGCTAAATCTCTGCGGAACGTTGTAGTTGAATAATTTTATAAGTTCGTGAGAAGCCTGTCCCGTGATATTGTTGCGCCAGGTGCGGAACGGTACGAGAAGATTGTCATCTTTGTCAAATGCCAGATAGCCGTGCATCATGGCACTGAAACCGATACCGGCAAGTTTCTTGATGGTAACGCCGTATTTTTTCTGTACTTCTTCAGCCAGATTTTTGTAGCAGCCGGCAAGTCCCTGCCAGATTTCGGCTTCGCTGTAAGTCCAGATACCGTCGATTAGGCTGTTTTCCCAGTCGTAAGCGCCGACAGCAATCGGTTCGCGCGTTTCATCAATCAGTACGGCTTTAATACGAGTTGAGCCGAATTCAATACCGAGTGTAGCAAAACCGTTTTCAATACTTGCAATAATGTTTTCTTTTGTCTGCATAATCTATTCCTCCATGTATTTTATAACGCAAAGTTGTATGATAAATATCTATTAAAGTTATTATACATCATATAAATCACTATTGCAATTTTTTTGATAATTAAATTTAGTTGTTTTTATAAAATTTTTACGGTAATGGTAATATTACTTATAAAATCTTAATGTATATAAGAAATATGAAGAAAATAAACGATTGTTAAATGATTGGTATAATGAAATGAATATTATTATGTTGTTTGATTTTAATATTAATTGTATGATAAATTTACAAATAAAAATACCTTTTAAGTTGAAATCTTAAAAGGTATTGGTTGATATTTTTTGTCAATTTATTATAGAGTACAGGATTGGTTTTAAAAAAAATAGAGCGTGCCTTTAAAGACACGCCGGACAAAATAATACAATAAAATCAGTTTGGAAATGAGCAATGATTACATTATATTTGCTGAAGATATAATGTAAGAAACGATAAAACAAAAAACCCCTTTTCGCTATGGAAAAGAGGTGAATAGACGCATTATGAAAGCATTCAAACAATGCTTTATGTCTAATCCCCTTCCCATCGCTCGCAGGTACGGCAATCTTCTGATTGCGCACGGTGATTGTCAATCAGGCAGTTCTCCTGACTCGAGTTCATAACTTCATTCAAGCCTTCCCAGGATTATCCCAGTGACATGATTTTGAACGAGCTCCCTCATACAGTGGCGGGACCGTTTCAGCTTTGCCGGATACCGGCGTACTGAATTCCCTATTAAGTCCAAACGGACACCTGATTCTGAAACAATATTCTGTTCTTCTTCATAATAGCACTAACAATTATATCTGTCAATTTATATCAGAAAATAAAAATTTGGCGTTTTGTGATGTAGTCACAGAATTAATCGGAAGAATGATTTATAATAAAAACAACAAAGGAAATAAAACATTCATTGAGATAGAAAATAAATTTGGGAGGCTTTAAAATGTTAATTCATGCAGATGCAAATGCTTTTAATAAAATGTTGGAAGGAAAAGGAACATTTATCGTTGATTTCTTTGCTACTTGGTGCGGCCCGTGCAAGATGCTAGGAGCGGTGCTGGAGAAAGTGGCGCCGGAGATTTCTTACGATATTTTGAAAATAGATATTGATGAGAATGCGAAACTGGCAGATGAATATGAAGTTATGGTAGTGCCGACGCTGCTGTTTATTAAAGACGGCGAAATCATTCATCGTGAATCCGGTTTCTTCTCCAAAGATAAATTTATGGCACTTGTTAATGAATATATGAAATAAAATAAAAAATATTTCCCCATTCCCCTTTATAAAGATTAAAAGGCTGTAACAAATTGTTGCAGTCTTATTTTTTTAGTATAACTAAACCAACTTTTGCCACATTTGGATTGAAAACATTCCTTGTTTACACAAAATATTCTAAAAATTATAATATAAATATCAAAGCAGGGAGGTTGCAGAAAATGAAAAATTTAACAGATTTAAAAGTAAAAATTTATGCTGACGGTGCGGATTTAAATGAAATGCTGGCAGTTTATAAAGAAGGTATCGTCAAAGGGTTTACGACAAATCCGTCTTTGATGAAAAAAGGCGGCGTAACCGATTATAAAGATTTTGCACAAAAAGTTCTGGCACAAATCAAGGATTGCTCCGTTTCTTTTGAAGTTTTCTCCGATGATTTTGAAACGATGGAAAAAGAAGCTGATGTGTTAGCTAATCTGGCAGAAAATGTATATGTTAAAATTCCAATAACAAATACAAAGGGAGAATCTTCTATTCCGTTGATTAAAAAATTAGCGGCTAAAGGATATCATCTGAATGTTACGGCAATTTTCACTTTAGAACAGGTGAAAGAAGTTGTAGCTGCATTAAATCCTGAAGTGAACAGTATCGTATCTGTTTTTGCCGGACGTATTGCCGATACGGGTGTGAATGCTGTTGATTTGATGAAACAGGCGGCGCAAATCTGTGAGCAAAATCCAAATGCTGAATTATTATGGGCAAGCTGCCGTGAATTTTATAATATTATGGAAGCGGAAGAAAGCAATTGTAAAATCATAACGGTTCCGAATTCCATTTTGGCTAAACATAAAAATTACGGAAAAGATTTGAAAGAATACTCATTGGAAACGGTACAGGGATTTTATAAAGATGCTTCCGGACTGGGTTTTTCAATTTTGTAATATAGATTTTAAGGTGGTTTGGAAATGATTGAAAAACTGTTTAATGAACAGACCGTAGCAGTTGATGTTAAGGCGGAGGATTGGACTGAAGCCGTAAAATACGGCGGCAGTTTGCTGGTGAATGCAGGTTATACAGATAAAGAATATATTGAAGCCATGATTGATAATGTCAATAAAATGGGCCAATATATCGTTATCGCGCCGGGCCTTGCCATGCCTCATGCCCGTCCTGAATTCGGCGTGAAAAAAATCGGCATGGCTTTGGTGAAATTGGCAGAGCCAGTGAAATTCGGTCATGAAAAATATGACCCTGTAGATGTATTGGTTTTTTTGTGCGCAGTGGACCATACATCTCATATTGAGGCTTTATCCGAACTCATGCAGCTTTTGGAAGATGAGGATTTTTTGCTTAATGTGAGAAGCGGCATGACGAAAGATGAAATAATAGCATATATTTCAAAACAACAGTATTTAAAAGGAGATATGTAAAATGAAAATTATAACAGTTTGCGGAAATGGTATCGGCAGTTCTTTGATGCTGGCAATGAAGATTGAAGAAATCTGTAAAGAAGAAGGTATTGATGCACAGGTGGAATCAAGTGATTTCAATTCAGCCCAAGGAAAATCGGCTGACCTTATTGTAACGGTAAAAGAGCTGGCTGAACAGTTTGAAAACAGAAAAACAGTTACAATCCGCAGTTATGTGAATAAGAAAAAAATTCGCGAAGATGTTTTACCTACTATAAAAGAATTAGCAAAATAAAATTATTTGACGGGTATTGAAAATATATTGCAGGGAGATGTTATTGTGGTAGAATTTCTTGAGTTTTTGCGGGACGTATTACAGCAACCTGCTTTGCTTTTGGGGATTGTTTCCTGTGTAGGTTTAGTGGCACTGAAAAGACCTTTCTATAAAATTATGACCGGTACATTAAAGCCGATTTTAGGTTATTTGATGTTGAGCTGCGGTTCGGGCTTTATCGTTGCCAACCTTGACCCTTTGGGTAAAATGATACAGGAAGGTTTTCATATAACGGGTGTTGTGCCGAACAATGAAGCTATTGTTGCGGTAGCTCAGAAGCTTTTGGGTGTTGAAACGATGTCCATTCTCGTTGTCGGCCTTGTCGTGAATTTATTGATTGCGCGCTTTACTAAATTTAAATATGTATTTTTAACGGGTCATCACAGTTTCTTTATGGCTTGCTTACTGTCTGCCGTATTAGGAACTGCAGGTATGACAGGCATTGAACTTATTTTATGCGGTGGTTTTCTTTTAGGTGCATGGAGTGCTATTTCTCCGGCTATAGGCCAGAATTACACAAATAAGGTAACTGACGGAGACGGTATCGCCATGGGTCATTTCGGCAGTTTGGCATATTATATTTCAGCATGGGTCGGCTCTAAGGTCGGCTCACCTGATGACAGCACGGAAAAAATCGAAATTCCGGAAAAATGGGGCTTTTTGCGTGATACTACAGTATCGACAGGTCTTACCATGATGTTCTTCTATTTGGTAGCGGCATTTGCGGCAGGACCGGAATATGTTTCTACATTATCGGGCGGAATGTCGCCGTTCTTGTTTGCCATTATGGCAGGTCTGCAGTTTGCAGTCGGTGTAACGGTCGTTTATTCCGGTGTACGTATGATACTGGGCGATTTAATCCCGGCATTTGAAGGTATCTCCAGACGCGTAATACCGAACGCTATTCCGGCTGTTGACTGCGCTGTATTCTTCACTTATGCTCCGACGGCTGTTGTACTGGGATTTGTATCTTCTTTTGTCGGAGGCGTTATCGGTATGCTTATTTTGGGTGTATTAGGCGGTGTTCTGATTATCCCAGGTATGGTGCCTCACTTTTTCTGTGGCGCTACTGCCGGCATTTTCGGTAATGCGACAGGAGGACGTAAAGGAGCAATTTTCGGTGCATTTGTAAATGGTATTTTAATATCTTTTGCTCCAGCACTGCTTTTGCCAGTATTGGGGTCGTTAGGTTTCCAGAATACGACTTTCGGTGATTTCGATTTCGGTGTATTGGGTATTTTACTGGGTCTTATATCAGGTAAAGCCGGTCAGATAGGTATTTTAGCTGTTATCGTTATATTTATCATTGTTTTGGTTGTACCTAATTTTATGAAAATGAAAAATAAAGTAATTAATAATCCGGACGAAGATTAATAAATAAAAGGGATACCAATACAAAAGTGATTTTGTGCGGTATCCCCTTACGTTATGTAATTGGGGTGATTATTATATTAAATGAAAGATGTTCGCAATTATTGAACAAAATACTGAGCAGTCATTATCCGCTGAAAATAGAGGAATTGTCCAATTATTTCAATGTCAGCCCGAGAACGATACGTTATGATTTAGACCGTATAGATGATTATTTGCAGGAAAAAAACTTTGATAAATTGGTGCGGATACAAAATAGAGGAATTTCGTTTAGTGGCAGTCGTACAGTAAAGGAAAAACTGTTGCAAAATCTGACCAATATAGATACGTACAATTATATTTTGTCCCAGCAGGAGAGGATACTGCATATTTTTTATATTTTATTAGGAACAAAAGAGTATTGTACAGTACAAAAATTGGCTAATATTCTTAATGTGAGTAAGACTACGGTGCAAAATGATATAAAACTTTTAAAAACGTATATCAATACTAAAACGGAATATGTAGAAACAGTAAAAGGCAAGGGAATACGTATAATTGGCAACGAGTCGGCACTGCGGAAAAATGCTTCTAATAAATTATTAATGCATTATTCATCGAATTTATCTGATTTGGAACTGGTAAGATTGTTTAGTGATATTTCCATTATCCGTATTCAGGATTTCGTAAGAAATGCGGAAAGACAGCTTCGTACCAATTTTTCCGATGATAAATTTAATAATCTCGTTATACATCTGATTATTGCCGTAAAACGAATAAAAACAGGCAAAGATATAGTAATGGAAGAAACGGAATTAAATCATTTATCAAATACATCGGAGTTTTCGGTAGCAGCAAGTATTGTAAACAGTATGGAAAAAGAATTTAATATATCCATACCGAAAAGCGAGATAGGTTATATAACGGTTCATTTGCTGGGAAATACTCTATTTGATGAAAGAACAGAAAATGATTTATTTTTACAGAAAATTGTCTTTAAGTTGATTGAAAGAGTATCTTCTTTATATAATTTTCATTTTGAATTTGATGACAATCTTTATGAAAATCTGTTTTTGCATATACAAGCATTTGTTTATCGGCTGGAACACGATATAAAGATAAATAATCCACTTTTATCGGATATAAAAGCAAAATATCCATCTTTGTTCAACTGTATACGAGAAGCCGTAAAATTTTTGCATACCGATTGGAACATTCAAGTGAATGATGAAGAGTGCGGTTATTTGTGTATTCATTTTATGACTTCGTATGAACGGGTACAATACCGCAGTGAACATAAGCCGCGCGTTCTTCTTGTATGTGCTACGGGGATAGGAACTTCTAAATATATCTTACACAAGCTGCATTCTATGTTCGATTTTGAAGTAAAAGGCACAGCTTCACTGCATAATGCGTATGATAGTATTGCTAATAAAGAGCTTGACCTTGTAATCTCCACTATTCCTTTAAAATCTATAGGCGTGAAATCTATTTTAATCCAGCCTTTTTTGACGGAGCAGAATATAAATGAATTGAGCATGTTTTTTGCCAAATATAATTATAAACGGCAGATAAATATTCCAGATAAAAGCATAATGAATAAATCCATAAAAGAACGATATAATAATCAAGTAGAAAATCCTTCATTGATTGAACTTTTGGGGTATAACAGAATAATTGTTGGTGCAGATATTAAAAATTGGCAACAAGCTGTTGAAATTGGTGGGAATATGCTTCTTAAAGACAATTGTATAACAGAGGAGTATATTCATAATATGATTGATAATATTAATACTTTAGGAAGTTATATGATTTTGGCACCTAACGTTGCAATGCCACATGCTCAAATGGATAAAAATGTTAAAGAAACAGCTTTTGGTTTAGTAATAGGGAAAAATCCTGTACCTTTTGGTAAAGATTATATTCAAATTTTTATTATTTTAGCGGCAACCGATAAGGAAAAGCATACACGGGCATTGAAAGAATTGATGTTTTTATTGGAAAGTAAAATAGGAATAACATCATTGTTGAATGCTACAACAAAAGAAGAAATAATAGATATACTTGAGAATATAACTTTAATAAATTAAAAAGAGTCTCATATGATGAAGAGACTCTTTTTTTATTTTAGAACATTTTTACCGTTGAAATCGGGTATAAAATCTTTTGTGGCCGTTTTTCCCTGTTGGATATAACAGTTAGTAAAGCCCAAATCACTGGCATAATCGACAACTTTGTCGTATTCAAAAGTGGTAAGACGGCGTTTCAGTTTGGGATGATTTAATGCTTTATACATTGGAGTATACTGGTTCATAAGGCTAAGATAAATATTATCGCCGTATGTCTGCCAGATGTATTTTACGATTTTTATGCTTTCTTTATAATGCCACGGTAAAATCAGATGGCGGATGATTACGCCTTTTTGCATGATACCGTTTTTAAAAACGGGGCGGCCTGCAATTTCGTACATTTTAGCAATGGCTTTTTTGGCAATTTCCGGATAATCAGGTGCATGGGAATATTCTTTGGCGGTTTCATTGAAGAAATATTTAAAATCGGGCAGAAATACATCAACATAACCGCGCAACGCTTCGAGTGTTTCGGTATTTTCATAGCCGCTGGAATTATAGACAACGGGTATCGTAAGATTATTTTGTTTGGCAATATCAAGTGCCTGAATTATTTGGGAAACGTAATGGGTAGGCGTAACGAGTTCAAGACAGTGAGCACCGCGCTGCTGCTGTTCGAGAAAAATCTGTGCAAGTCGCTGTATTGAAACTGTATAGCCTTTACCTTCCGTACTGATTTCATAGTTCTGGCAGAAAATGCACCGCAGACTGCAATGGGTAAAAAAGACCGTGCCTGCTCCGTTTTTGCCGGACAGACACGGTTCTTCCCAGTGGTGCAGTGATACGAGTGCAATTTCCGCTTCATTGCCCGCATGGCAGAAACCATAATTTTTTGTACGGTCGGCATGACAGTTGCGCGGGCAGAGTGTGCAGTTTTGCAAATTCATATAAACACCTTATTTATTAGTGATTTGCCATTTTAAAAATGGTATAGACATCTTCATAGTCGAGCGGTTTGAAATTGCCGATGGTTTTGCTGTTTTTATCTGTGCACATATCCGTCAGATATTTGAGCTCATCGTCAGTCAGAATTTTACCGGTGAGCTGACTCAGACAAATCGGCAATCCCAGGCGGTAGAAAAATTCTTCCATACTATTTATGGTTTTTACTGCTCCTTGCTCGCCTGTTTCAGCAATATCAAACAGTACCTTGCCCAGACGGCAGAAACGGTTGATATCGTTTTTATAGACGTATCTTGCCCAGGAAGGCCATATAGAAGTTAGAGAAGCTCCGTGGGTAGCGTTGAATTTGGCACTGAGTTCGTGACCGAATTTATGCACGCTGAAATCTTTGGTACGGCCGAGTCCTGTGATGTCATTGTGCGAAAGTGAACCGCAGTACATGATTTCGCTGTGCGACAGATAATCTTCAGGACTGGCGAGCATCTGCGGGGCATAGCGTATTACGTCTTTCATCAGGCCTTCGGCAATATAATCGGTCATGTGATTATCCGTTTCCTGAGCAAAGTATCTTTCGAGCGTGTGCATCAGAATATCGGCGCAGCCGCAGGCTTTTTGCAGTTTCGGTGCGCTGAATGTAAGCGTCGGGTTCATGATGGCAAAACACGGGCGGTTGAAAGGAGTGCTCAGACCGCGTTTTTGTTTGGTAGCTTCGTTTGTGAGTACGGCTGAGTCGCTCGTTTCGCTGCCGGCTGCGGCAAGAGTAACGATACTTGCCATAGGCGTGGTTTTGGCGAGTATTATTTTTTTTGTCCAAATATCCCAGATATCATGCTGAGGATATTGAATGCCGTGAGCGATGGCTTTGGCAGTATCGATGACGGAACCGCCGCCGATTGCAAGTACAAAATCGATTTTTTCCGTCAGGGCTTTTTTTATGCCGTCATTGACAAAGGATACGAGCGGATTGGGCTGGACTCCGCCGAGTATGCTGACATTGAGACCGGCTTTTATCAGTTGAGTACATATTTTATCCAGAAGACCGCTTTTTTTGACGGAACCGCCGCCGAAGACGATTAATACATTGTGTCCATTGTATTTTTTTATCAAATCGGCTGTCTGGTTTTCGCTGTCTTTGCCGAAAATAATTTCTGTAGGGCAGTAAAAAGTGAATTTCTGCATGGTAATTACCTCGTTAAATCAATGGGTGAGCTTCATGATTTTGTTTAAGTTTATATCATTTATGGAATTTACCACCACATCGGCACGGGATAAATCCTGCGGACCGGAGTTCGGATTATCATAGGCTATGCAGTATGCTCCGGCATCTTTGGCTGCGGCAATCCCGGCAGTGGCATCTTCGATAACGACGCAGTCTTTTGGCGGCAGACCGAGTGCTTTTGCCGTTAAGGCGTAAATTGCCGGGTTCGGTTTGCTTGCCGGAAGTTCAGCGCCGCTTAAAATGTATTTGAAACAATCGGCCAAGCCGAATTTTGTCAGTACGGCATTGATGATTTTTCTGTCGGCAGAAGAAGCAAGTGCGACCGGAATATTATTTTCATGCAGTTCGTATAATAAGTCTAAAATACCGTCAATCGGATATACAGTATTACTGTCGATAATGTATTCCAGATATATTTTATGTTTGTAATCGACCATTTCCTGAACAGAAACAGGCTTTGTTGCAAGATGAACAAAATCGCTGAAAAAGGCTTTGGCAGAGCGTCCTACATATGCCACGCAATCTTCCATGCTGCAAGGTATACCGAAATGAGTTAAAGTACGTATTTTCATGTCGGCATGAATGGATTCGCTGTCAATGATTACACCGTCCATATCAAAAATAACTGCTTTCATTAAGGTGGTCCTCCAGTTTTATTATTTATTATTGTAAGAAAAACTCCTACAATAAGTAAGCATAACATTTATAAATTAAAACGGCAAGTAAGATTATTTTTTACTGAATTTATTGATAATGAAATTTTGGAAACGGTGAGCGGCAAGTGACATTGGACGGTTGGCATACCAGGCAAGTCCTATCTCGCGACTGCATTTAGGCGCATTAACGGCTAAAAATTTAATATCCAGATGGTCCATGCCCGGGATTTTCGGTACAAGTGAAACACCGAGACCTGCGGCGACAAGACTTGCCACTGTTATGATTTCATCGCCTTCAAACCGTATCTTCGGATGAATGGACGAAAGTTCGAACAGATGCTCTGTTTTGGTTCGCAGTCCGTAACGCGGCTTCAATGTGATGAACGGTTCCGAGGCGATTTCCTCCATGTTGATTATGTCTTTTTGTGCCAAAGAATGAGTGGTCGGTACAATGATATACAGTTTTTCGGTCAAAAGCGGTACCCAGGCAATATCAGACATATTAATCGGTGCACTGCACAGGCATAAATCCGATTCACCTTTAAATAATTGTTTGGATAGTAAAAATGAGTGGTTTTGGTTAAGAGAAAATTGAATTTTAGGATAAAGTTTACGAAATTCCTTGACCAAATCCGGTACAAGATATGCTCCGAGAGAGTGCATAAACGATAAATTGATGACGCCGCTATCCGGTTCTGCCATATTCATTATATCCTGGCGAGCCGTTTCCAGTTCCAAAAGTATCCTTTCAGCATAGGATAAAAATGTCTGGCCGTATTGCGTCAGAGCTACTTTACGACTATCGCGCGCAAATAATTTTACATTGAGGTCTTTTTCCAGCCGCCCGATGGAACGGCTGAGTGCCGGTTGCGATACGTTAAGGGATTTTGCAGCTTTAGTAAAATTTTTTATATGTGCTAAGGCTACAAAATATTCTAACTGATTTAATTCCATTAAAATATTTCCTCCAAATTGATGTTTATTGTATTATCTTATATCTATATATGTTAAATTTTTTGCATAATACTTCTATTATAAGCCAAATTTCCTAAATATGCAGTAAAAACTATTGACAATATTTTAAAGATAGATTATCATATTAAAGTATCATAAATCTTGCTGGTATAGCTCAGCTGGTAGAGCAACGCATTCGTAATGCGTGGGTCGTAGGTTCAAATCCTATTACCAGCTCCAGACGAAATTCAAAGCCTTTGCATTTAGTTGCAAAGGCTTTTTTTATGTGCTATTATAAGCAGCGTAACAAACTTGTCAGTGAACAGTATCATGAATTTGAACTGTATCATAGTTTATGCAGTGTTATGTATATTAAAATAAATATCGCTTGGATTATTTAACTATGACCGAGACGAATATGCTGTAAAATTTTAAGAAAATAAGAGACTTAGCTTGCGAGCTAGGTCTATTCAGTATGGACGCATCGGCAGATGCGTTTTTTTATTTTACAGAAGTCTCTTTGCGTTTGTTACAAAAAAACAAAGGAGAGATTGGAAATGATTTTATGCCAAAATGTAGCTGAATTGAGAAAATCAGTATCGGAGTTTAAACAGAAAGGAAAATCCATAGGGCTTGTGCCGACAATGGGAGCGCTGCATGAAGGGCATGCCTCGCTTATCAAAGCAGCTCATGCGGAAAATGATATTACGATTGTAAGTGTGTTCGTAAATCCTACTCAGTTCGGACCGAATGAAGACTATGCTGCTTATCCGAGAACTCTGCAAAAAGACTGTACTGTAGCGAAAAATGTAGGTGCGGACATTGTATTTGCACCGCAGAAAGAAGATTTGTATCCGCATGAAGATATGACATGGGTGGAAGTAACGGGCGATATTACGAAAGTTTTATGCGGTCGCAGTCGCCCTATTCATTTTCGCGGTGTTACGACGGTCATTACAAAACTATTTAATCTGATGCAGCCGGACAGAGCGTATTTCGGCTTGAAGGATGCACAGCAGACGCAGGTTCTGCAGCGTATGGTAGAGGATTTATTTTTCAACGTGGAACTTAGAATTATGCCTATTGTGCGTGAAGCTGACGGACTGGCTAAAAGTTCACGCAATGTATACTTATCCTCAAAGGAGAGAAAGGCAGCACTTATTCTTTCCAAGAGCTTAAGATATGCTCATGATTTGTATGTACAGGGAGAAAGAAATACGGCAGTAATTCTGCAGGCGGTCAGAAAAATGATTGAAAGTGAACCGTTAAGTGATATTGATTATGTGGAAATGTATAAAGTGCCGGGACTTTTACCGACGGATGACATTATTTCTGGCAAAGTACTTTTGGCTGTAGCCGTAAAATTCGGTACGACCCGTTTAATAGACAATGTGGTTTTGGGGGATGAATAATGCTTTATAATATGTTTCATGGAAAAATTCATCGTGCTACGGTAACGGAAGCCAATCTGGAATATATGGGCAGTATCACGATAGATGAAAATCTGCTGGAAATGGCAGGTATTTTACCGGGCGAACGGGTACAGATTGTTAATAATAATAATGGTGAACGGCTGGAAACATATACTATTGCCGGAAAGCGCGGCAGCGGTGTAATCTGTCTGAATGGAGCGGCTGCACGCAGAGCTCAGGTCGGTGACACGGTAATTATCATAGCGTATGCTTTGATGGACAGAAAAGAAGCTGAAAATCTTGTGCCTAAAGTAGTGATGGTCGATGAAAATAATCAACCGGTGAAAATGCGCGGCACTGAACTTGAAAGAGAAATTGGGTAATTCATAGTAATTATTGAGATTAAAGGCATAAAATCTGTTTGTTGGTTCAGTATCATTGACAAAAATCCGAATTAGGATTATACTTTGATTAATCCTAATTCGGATTAATGGGGATGATAAGATGAATGTAAAAAGGGAAAAAATTCGCCGTCTTATGATTGCGGTCAATCAGATTGATGAACTTTATTATAAAATATTACGGCGACTCGGCATTAAGGATAATGCTTTTGTTTTATTTTATGCGATTGCAGACGGTAAATCGTATTCGCAAAAAAAGATTTGTGATGAATGGGCTATTCCGCGTACCACATTGAATACTATCGTGCAGGAATATGTCCGAAAAGGGTATATTCAGCTTATAGCTGCAGGACATAAAGAAAAGAAAATCGTGTTGACGGATGAGGGAAGAGCCTTTGCCGAAGAAATTCTAACGCCGATTTTTGAGGCTGAGGAAAAAGCCATAGAACCATTTCTTAAAACTGAATTTGTAGAGCAGGCTGAATATTTTACGAACCAATTGAAAAAAGAATTTTCCCAAATTAAGGATGCTTAATAGAGAGGAGTTTTATTCGTGCCTGAAAATCTCAATATACAACTGGAAGCAGTTTTGCCGGATGATTTTTCTGTTTTTACGGAAAAATTGCAGGAGGCATTTTCTCTTGCCGTTAGAGAAAGATTTAAGATAAAAGAGCCTGTTCCCTCAAAAGAAGATGTACAGTTGTCACTTTATGCCGAGGGGGCAGCGGTATATTATCTTGTTATGGACGGACAACGGGTAGGTGGTGCAGTTTTAATAATTGATGAAGCAACGCAGCATAATTCGCTAGATTTATTTTTTATATCACCCGAATATCATTGCCACGGGTTAGGATTTGCTGCATGGCAGGCTATAGAGGCAAAATATCCTGATACAGTGGTTTGGAAAACGATAACGCCTTATTTTGAGGAACGGAATATACATTTTTATGTGAATAAATGCGGTTTTCATATCGTTGAATTTTTCAACCAGTACCATGTTGAAAAGAATGTATCTCATGCAAAAGATAAAGACAGAAAATATATGTCATGGGAAAAGAATTATTTTCGTTTTGAAAAAGTGATGAAATAAATATTGAATGGATTATCCATTATAAGAGATAGAGTTTTAATGTATATTTACATATTAAAACTCTATTTTTTTATGTTTGTTTGGTTTATAATATGTGCTGTCAATACGTTTGGAGGAGATGATTATGTGAAGCTGATAACTTTTGCCGGTCCGCCGTCCGTGGG
Source organism: uncultured Megamonas sp. (assembly GCA_900554895.1). Classification (GTDB taxonomy): domain Bacteria; phylum Bacillota; class Negativicutes; order Selenomonadales; family Selenomonadaceae; genus Megamonas; species Megamonas gallistercoris. Next base: position 17,012 of record USIX01000015.1, read on the forward strand.
AAAGACTTCTGTTATTGTGCGTTTGATTGAAATTATACACAAAGATAATAAAAGTGCAGGTGTGATAAAATTCGACTGTCTTACCACATTTGACCGTCAGATTTATGAACAGGCGGATATTCCCGTTCAGGTAGGTCTGTCGGGAAAATTCTGTCCGGACCATTTTTATATAAGCAATATTGAAGAAAGTGTAAACTGGGGAAAATCGCAGGGGTTTGACTATCTGATTACGGAGAGTGCCGGTCTTTGCAACCGTTGTTCGCCGTACATTGAAAAAATTCTGGCTGTGTGTGTTATCGACTGTCTGTCCGGCATACAGACGCCGCGCAAAATCGGTCCGATGGTAAAATTTGCCGATGTAGTAATCATAACGAAAGGCGATATCATATCCCAGGCGGAACGAGAAGTTTTTCTGTATAATGTGTATCAGGCAAATCCAAAAGCTCAGATTATTTTCGTCAACGGTATCACCGGACAGGGAATTTTCATGCTGAAAAAAATACTGTCTAAACTTGAGGATATTACGGATTTGGCAGGAACGAAACTACGATTTACTTCACCGGCAGCTGTATGCTCATATTGCACGGATGAAATGCGTGTCGGTGAGAAATATCAGCTCGGTATGACGAAGAAAATGGATTTTAATTAAGGTGAATTATATGGATTTTAAAGAATTTGTACGAACGCATACGATTGGAGAAATAAAAAAAACTTATCCTTCTGTCGTCGATTATCTTGATAATACAGGTTTATGGAATTTGCCTGATAATCTGACTTTTGCCAAGGCTTTTGAAGATATTGATGAAGAGGATTTATGGCAGGTCGGCATAAGAGGCGGCAATATTGCTGAGGAATTGGAAAAATATCTTGCGGCAATGAAAAATATTAATATTCATGCCCAAAGTGATATACACAGTATTACAATTATCGGCGGCGTAAATAAACAGGGTGAAAGAGAGAATATAGACCTTTCAATTTATACAGGTGAAATCATAAGCATTGTCGGGCCGACCGGTTCGGGCAAGAGCAGACTGCTCGCTGATATTGAATGTATGGCGCAGAAGGATACACCGACCGAAAGGCAGATACTTGTAAATAAAAAACCGCTTGATGATGAAACACGGTTTAATTTTGATGGCAAGCTGGTGGCGCAGCTTTCACAAAATATGAATTTCATTATGGATGTGAGTGTGAAGGATTTTTTGACCATGCATGCCAAAGTGCGTCTGGGTAAAAATTGCAATCCGACGGAAACGATTGAACGTTGTTTTGCCATGGCAAACGAACTTGCCGGAGAAAAATTTACACTCGATACAAAGGTTACGCAGCTTTCGGGCGGACAGTCAAGAGCGCTTATGATTGCTGATGTCGCCTGTATAAGCTCATCGCCGATTGTGCTGATTGATGAGATTGAAAATGCGGGTATCGACCGCCAGCAGGCAGTGAAGGTTTTGGCAAAGAGCGAAAAAATCGTTATAATGTCGACGCATGACCCGCTTTTGGCACTTAATGCCGATAAGCGCATCGTCATTAAAAACGGTGGTATAGATAAAATCATTGAAACAACGGCGCAGGAAAGAGAATGTATTGAAAAAATACGCAGTCTGGACAATACATTACTTGATATCCGTCGTCGTCTGCGCAGCGGTGAATTGATTGAAAATATTTGATAAAAGAGGTTTTTGTTAATGAAAAAGCATTTACTGCTTAGTTTTTTTATAGTGATGTGCAATTTCATATTTATTATGCCGACAGGACAGGCGCGCATACCGTATTCGTATTTAAATATCGGCGGTCTTACGCCCGACCAGCAGATAGGCTCAGCCTATTATGTATACGGCAAGCCGACGGCAAATCTTGCCGTACGCAGCTGTAACGGTTTTTATATAAACGAAGCGACTTACAACAGTGAACTGATGGTTTATTATATCAACGGCGGCTGGAATGAAAACGGACGCATCCGTGCCATTGTCTGTTCAGAGGACAATATTGCAACTAATATGGGGGTAAAAGTCGGCATGACGAAAGACACAGTATGGCAGGTTTATGGCGATCCGGATAGACGTTTTGATGAAACGGAAGGTTCTTCATGGTGCTATTTGTCGAGCAGTGCTGACCATCCTAATATGCCGTTGTATTTCTTTTTCGATGATAAAGATATAATAGATACGATTGTTGTCGGTGATATAGGATATTATTATTGAAGTTTGGCGCAATTACATTGCGCCAGGCGATTTTTTGTCAATAAAAAAATAAATAACAAATTTATATTTGTTATTTATGATTAATAGTAATAAATACATAAAAATATTGGAATATCTTATTGACAAAAGTTATAAATAGTGTTAATTTAATAATAACAAAAATAAATAATGAAAAGAATAGGTGTCTGTTTATCAGACTTAATAGGGAATTCGGTACAAGCCGAAGCGGTCCCGCCACTGTAAAGACGAGCGATTTCACATTTATGTCATTGGGAAGTTTCCTGAGAAGGCGTGAATAGCAATGACTCTGAGCCAGGAGAACTGCCTATTTTATAATTACCGTTAGCATTTATATGCTTGAACCTGCGAGTGATGGGAAGGCGATTTTGTAATAGGCATGATATCGGTCTATTTATAAGAATACGTTCCCTAATTCCAGTTTTGGAATTAGGGTTTGTTTTTTATATGGATAAATGTCGTTATTTATGAAAGGTCTACTCATTTGCGGGTAGGCCTTTTTTGCTGCAATTTTATTGTGAGGTGAAAAGAGAAAAATTTTTTAATAAAAAATAAAGGAGTGGTAATAATTTGAAGCGATTTATCAATCGTTTGACACAGATGATAATTACTTTAATCGGTGTCAGCTTTTTGACTTTCTGTCTGACGTATCTGTCGCCGGGAGACCCTGCCGCTATGGTTTTAGAGGCTTCCGATACGATTGTATCACAGGAGGTTTTGGAAAAGACACGCGAAGAAATGGGACTTAATGACCCGTTTCTTGTTCAGTACGGCAACTGGGTATGGGGCGTTCTGCACGGTGATATGGGCATGTCTTATTCTGGTAAAAAACCAGTTGTAGACAAATTAATGGAAGGTTTTGCCGGAACGGTACTTTTGGCAATCACAACAATTGTTCTGATACTGTTGATTTCCTTGCCGCTTGGCATATTCTCCGCTGTTCATCGTAATAAGATACCGGATTTTGTTGTCAGGGTATTTTCATTTATCGGCGTATCGATGCCTAGTTTCTGGGTGGGCCTGATATTGTTGTACATTTTCGGCTTGAAGCTGGGTCTGTTTCCGATAGCGACGGCTACCGTTACGCCGAGCGGGCTTGTTCTGCCGGCGCTTACGCTGGCTATATATCAATCAGCGAAATATACGCGCCAAGTTAGAACCGTTATTTTGGATGAACTCAATCAGGATTATGTAATCGGAGCAAGAGCAAGAGGTCTGTCGGAAAATATGATACTGTGGAAGCATGTTTTGCCCAATGCCGTCTTGCCGCTGATTACTTTGCTCGGCATGTCTATCGGCTGGCTTTTAGGCGGCGTGGCTGTGATTGAAACTGTTTTTGCCTGGCCGGGTATGGGCAGAATGGCCGTATACGCTATAACCATGCGGGATTATCCCCTGATTGAAGGTTTTGTTTTATGGATTGCCGCTATGTATACCATAATTAATTTTTTGGTGGATTTATCGTATACATACCTTGACCCGAGATTGAAAAAAGGAGAAATGAAATGATGGATTTTATGAGAAAGAACAAATTATTCTCCTTTTATACTTTTTTAGTTATTTTAGTTTTTATTATTGCACTTTCCGCGCCGATACTGGCAACGCATGACCCGTATGAATCGAATATGGCGAATGTTTTGCAGATGCCCAGTGCCGAGCATATTTTAGGCACGGATAAGCTGGGACGTGATACGTATTCCCGTATAATTTACGGTACGCAGACTTCATTGTTCATGACGGTATGCCTTGTTGTACTGACAGCTGCAATCGGTTCTCTAGTAGGAATTTTATCAGGCTATTTCGGCGGCAGAGTGGAAACGGTACTGATGCGTCTTGCCGATATGATGCTGTCTTTCCCTGGTGTGGTTTTAGCTATTGCCATCGCCGGTATTCTGGGCGGAAATATTATCAATACGATTTTGGCGCTCGTCGTTGTGAGCTGGGCAAAATATGCCCGATTGGTGCGTAGTCTTGTCATAAAATTGCGTCATAATGATTTTATAACTGCGGCGCGCGTAAACGGAACGACTACGATTAATATTCTTTGGCGCCATATCATTCCAAATATTCTGCCGATGGTTGTGATAACGGGAGCAATGGACATAGGAACGATGATGATGGAGATTGCAGGTCTGTCTTTTCTCGGGTTCGGTGCACAGCCGCCTACACCTGAGTGGGGCTTGATGCTAAATGAAGGCCGCCAGTATATTCAGACTGCACCGTGGCTGATGATTTATCCGGGTATTGCCATTTTTATCGTAGTTGCCATTTTTAATTTATGGGGCGACAGTCTGCGTGATATTTTAGACCCGAGACAGGAATGATTTTTAGAAAAGAGGCTATATATGAAAAGTTTTAGAATGAAAAAATTATGGAAAGCTGTAAGTTTAGGTCTTTGCGGCATATTATCCGCCGGCATTATCGCCGGCTGCGGCTCCGATAATACCGCCGTTGATAAAAATACTTTGAAATTCGGTGTAACGAACTTTGCCGATACGCTTGAACCGACACAGAATTATTTTGGCTGGGTTGTAATGCGTTATGCACTCGGCGAATGCCTGACGAAATTCGATGAGAAGATGAATGTTCAGCCGTGGTTGGCGGAAAGCTGGTCGATAAGTGATGACCATTTGACTTGGACGTTTAAAATTCGCGATAATGTGAAATTTTCCAACGGCAATCCGCTGACGGCGGAAGCTGTAAAGGCGTCAATTGAACGTGCTTTTGCTAAAAATACGAGAGCCGCGACATTCTTTGAATATACGGAGATGAAGGCGGATGGACAAAATCTGATTATAACTACGACAAAACCGCAGCCGAATATGCCGGGCTTTCTGGCTGACCCGCTATTTATAATCGTTGATGTTACGGCAGAACAGCAGGGACGCAATTTCGCCAGCGAAGGCCCTATCTGCACAGGTCCGTATAAGGTAGAGTCGTTCGTTAAGGAAAAAGCCGTTATGGTCAGAAACGAAAATTACTGGGACGGCGAAGTGCCGTTTGAACGAGTGGAAATTCCGTCCATTGACGACCCGAATACACGAGCTATGGCGCTTCAGTCCGGTGAAGTCAATTTTGCTGTAAATATCGCTGCCGGTGATATTGATTTGTTTCGCAATAATGAC
>USIX01000016.1 GCA_900554895.1 uncultured Megamonas sp.
ATGTGTCTTGCATGGCTGTTACAGAATACAGAAATCGCTATTCCCGTTGCTATTTTCCTCGTGCTGTTAATCGGCATAGCCATCGGCTTCGTTCAGGGATGTTTTATCTCCATATTCAAGATGCAGCCCTTTATCGTAACACTTGCCGGACTGTTCTTCTGCCGCGGTATGACAGCCGTTATATCGCGCGATACAATCAATATCGACAATCCTTCCTATGTAGCTATCGCTTCCGAACGTATCGGCATGTTCGGCACGGGATTTATTTCCGTAGGCGCACTCGTAGCAATCATTGTACTGATAATTGCCATCCTGGTTTTAAAATACACTAAATTCGGCAGAACGCTGTTCGCCATCGGCGGCAACGAAAATTCCGCCTCCTTAATGGGTCTGCCTGTAACAAGAACAAAAATTCTGGCATACGTAATAAGCGGTTTCTGTGCAGCACTGGGCGGTATCGTCTATTCATGGACAATGCTCTCCGGCTACACTCTTCATGCTATGGGTATGGAAATGGATGCCATCGCCTCCTCCGTTATCGGCGGTACACTTTTAACCGGCGGCGTGGCATTTATGCCCGGTACTATCTTCGGTGTATTAATTCAGGGCATAATCCTCACATTCATTACATTCCAAGGTACACTTTCTGCTTGGTGGACAAAAATCGTTGTCGGAGCTCTGCTGTGCATATTCATTATTATGCAGGCTCTCATTACCGAACATAAAAATAAACTCACATCAAAACATTCCATGGAAAGTCCAAAGAATAATTAACAATATTTGAATAAAGGTGATAAAAATGGTTGGGATAGTAATTGTTTCTCATATGGTAAGCATAGCTGACGGTGTCCGCGACATGGCAAAAAAAATCTCCAGTCCAGATTTAATAATTATCGCAGCCGGCGGTGCACCGGACGGCAGTTTCGGCACAGACAGCACCAAAATCTGCAAAGCTATTGAAGATGCTGATAACGGCACAGATGGTGTTGTTGTAATTACCGATGTCGGCAGTTCTATCATTTCGGCAGGTCTTGCCATTGAGGGATTGGCAATGGATTTACACAAACGTGTCCGCATTGCCGATGCTCCTATTGTAGAAGGCGCTATTGCGGCAGCTTCCGAAGCCGGTAAAGGTTCTTCTGTCGATGAAGTTTTACATGCTGCTGAACAGGCTAAAAGCGTTTCCAAAAAATCTTAAAACAACTGCTCATAATAAAAAAGAGAAATATTGTCAATCGGCAGTATTTCTCTTTTTTTGTTCATTAAAACTGACAAAAAACTATTTTCTTTACAACTATACTACTTGTATTATGTATTTATTATTTGTTAAACTAATATAAGCTGTTAACCAATTTAATGAAGTAACATTAATATAAGCACAAATTTTTAAAGAAAGGAGTGTGTAATATGGGTTCTATAGATGCACCAAAATATACAGATTTAATGAATTGGATTAGAGAACAGATTTTAAGCGGCGAATTTACTGTAGGTATGCGACTGCCTTCCGAAAACGAACTGGGCAAAAAATTCGCAATAAGCCGCCAGACAGTCCGCCAAGCAACGAGCGTACTGGAAAGTGAAGGACTTTTGGAACGACGCCGCGGCAGCGGTACGTATGTATCCGCTTCTTCAAATTCCGTCAAAAAAAGCTCATCCCGCAATATCGGCGTAGTGCTGACATATCTGGACGATTATATTTTCCCGAGCATTGTTAAAGGAATAGAACGCGTCCTGACAAAAAACGGTTATTTCATGCAACTTGCCTTCACTTACAACAGAGTGGAAAAAGAAGCATATATCTTGGACAGTATGCTGAAAAACAATATTGACGGGCTGATAATCGAACCGTCAAAAAGCGGCATACCGTATATCAACACCGACTTTTACCAGAAAATAAAAGCACTGAGCATTCCCTGCATTTTTGTTCATGCCGATACCAATCCGCTGATGGGTATTCCCAGCATACGCATGGACGACTACAAACTCGGACAGGCAGCTGCTGAATATCTGATAAAACACGGACATAAAAATATCGCCGGCATTTTCAAATCCGACGATATGCAAGGACAATTACGCTATTCCGGCGTGATTAACGCACTGAAACACCACGATTTACTGGCTTCCGAACGAAACATGTATTGGTACACGACAGAAGATATCAAATTGATTAGAAAAGGCAATTTAGATACAGAAATTCTTGAACGTATCGGCGATGCCACAGCTTTAGTCTGCTATAATGACGAAATGGCTAAAACTCTCATTGACATCTTATCTAAAGCAGGCAAGAAAATACCTGATGATATCTCCATCATCAGCTTCGACGATTTGGCTCTGGAGTCTACAATAGGCTTGACCACATTCGCCCATCCAAAACAAGAACTGGGAAAAATCGTGGCTGTTCAGCTTTTAAAACTTTTAGACAATCCAAATTTCAACGCCAGTATAAAATTCCCACCCAAATTAATAGAACGCGATTCTGTTAAGGCACTTTGACAGAATACAGGAAAACCCGCAGTAGTAGCAGTACCGCGGGTTTTTTTTATTTAATTGGAACGGCTCATGACATAATCTTTTATAACTTTTACAGCACCTTCGATGCCTGTTTTGCCTGTATTAATTACTAAATCGTAATCCTGAGCATCGCCCCAATTAAGGCTTGTATAGTAATTGTAATAAGAAGCGCGTTTCTTATCTTCCAGTTTTAAATCATCCAGAGATTTATGATAAACGAGCTGACCACGCGTTTTTCTGAAATCGTCATCTGCTACAATAAAGAAGGAAAACGCCTTATGGTCTTCTAAAATATAGTTTGCACAGCGACCGACAAAAATACCGGAACCCTTCTGTTCAGCCAATGCTCTGATAGCTTTTGCCTGTGGACGGAACATGAACATATCGTCATTTTTAATAATGTTATCGAAAATATGTTCATACGGAGACTCTTCACCGTAAAGATTAGCATATGTCAGATTGAGTTCTTCCAATTTACAGCCTTTTTCCAGATGTTCCGCAATAAGCGCAACGAGTTTTCTGTCATACAGCGGAAGCTGCAGTTCTTTAGCTAAAAGTTCGGCAACTTCACGTCCGCCGGCACCGTATTGACGACCAATTGTAATTAACATGATATAGACCTCCCAAAATTAATCCCGATATCAGCAACCGATATTGCGAAGTTTTTTACCTTCCATAAGATTGCTTTCAATTTTTTCAAGCGAAACACCTTTTGTTTCCGGAACAATGTAGATTGTGCAGAAAATAAAGATGACATTTAAAATACCGTATAACCAGAATGTCTGTGCAGAACCGATACCTTCGAGCAAAGAAAGGAATGTTGCACCGATAATCATATTGGAAACCCAGTTTGTCGTAGTGGAGCATGCAATACCGAAATCACGGCTCTTGAGCGGCTGAATTTCAGAGCACAAAATCCAAATAACAGGAGCAGCACTCATGGCATAACCGGCGATAGAGAGAATTGTCATGCCAACGGCAGTATAGGAAATCCACTGAGCTGTATTGCCGCCTTCAAACTGCATGAGGCACCAGCCGAGAACGATAAGAGCAAAAGCCATGATACCAAAACCGATTTTAAGTGCGATTTTACGACCTGTTTTATCGATGAACTGCATGGAAATCCAAGTGAATACAACAAATGTCATACCGTCTAAAATTGTAGCGAACATCTGATCCGTATGGCTTTCAAAACCGGCAAGACTGAAAATTTTCGGTGCATAATACATGATGATATTCTGACCAGTGAACTGCTGCATGAACTGCAGGAACATACCGAGAAAAACAACACGGCGTACATTTTTATTTGCTTTAAATAAGGAGAAACCTGCCTGTTTTACTTTTAAGCTGTCAGTAATGTCCTGAAGTTCTTCCTGTGCTTTTTCTTTACTGCCGCGAAGAACATTTAAAACTTTCTGAGCTTCAGTCGTAAAACCTTTAGAAGCGAGCCAACGAGGGCTGTCCGGCAATTTTGAAACAGCAAGCACGAGCAGGAATGCAGGAATACTGATGATACCGAGCATGAGTCTCCAGCTTTCAGTAGGAGCAAGCAGCGTATCGGAAATAAATGCAATAACGATACCGAAGTTAATCATGAGCTGATACATGGAAATCAAACGGCCACGATGTTCCTTTTCACTCATTTCCGAAAGATACAGCGGAGCAACATATGAAGCAACCCCGATAGAGAAACCTAAAATAATACGAGAAATTAATAAAATTTCATAATTTGGGGCGAACGAAGAACCGAAACAACCGATAATAAACAATAAACCTGCTGTTAAAATAGATTTTTTACGACCTAATTTAGAAGAAATCCATAAAGTAATAACCGAACCGATAGCTGCACCGAACATCATGGAACTTACAATCCATTCCTGCATCTGGCTCGTAAGCGACAGTTGGTCGGTGATAAACGGCAGTGCACCGGCAATTACACCGATATCAAGACCAAACAACAGACCAGCCATACCGGCTGCAACAGATACTAATTTGCGCATACGCTTACTTTGTTGAAGCGCTTCTGTGTTAATAGCTGTGGACATAAAAAAAACCTACCTTTTCACTTAAATTGTACATATTAGAATTAACTGACAATTAATATATCATACTTCTTTAAATTATTTGTCAAAGTTGTATGATATCTTTACGTGGATTATTGTACTACACTATCGAATATTTGACAATAGGTATTTTAATGGAATTTTTAATTTTTTTCAGAATTATTCTTTTTGACTTTTTATTTTTTTATTAAACGTACATATCTATGATTTATCCCGCTTTATCCATACATAAAAAATCCATCGTTAATCAACTTCATTCATATTGTCAATAAATTTTTAAAAATTTCTCAAGTTTTTTTTATTTTCCTGTTGAAAATTGTACAACATGTATGCTATAATAAAACCATGTTGTATGACAAATATAAATATAAATTTTCACATAACTTTCAATATTTATATTTGCTGTACATGATAAAAATATTCAATGTGTTTTTTAGATAAGATAAAATATATTTAAGAAAGAAGTTGTTTTTCATGAAAAAATTGCAAGACTACAAATTTTGGTTTATCGTAGGCAGCCAGTTTCTCTACGGTCCGGAAGCTCTGAAAGCTGTTGAAGACGACGCGAGAAAAATGGTTGACGGCTTAAATGCTTCAGGTAAATTACCGGCAAAAATCGAATTTAAAGCTGTCGGCACTACTGCTGAAGTAATCGACAGATTTGTAATGGATGCTAACTATGATGACACTTGCGCCGGCATTATCACTTGGATGCACACATTCTCCCCATCCAAAATGTGGATTAGAGGTCTAAAAAAATTACAGAAACCTTATTTACATCTACACACTCAATATAATCAGGAAATTCCTAACGAAGCCATCGATATGGATTTCATGAACCTCAATCAGTCCGCTCACGGCGACCGTGAACACGGATTTATCGGCACCCGTATGCGCCTTGCCCGCAAAGTTGTTGTAGGTTATTGGGAAACCGATGCAGTTCAGCAGAAAATCGCCAGCTGGATGCGCACAGCAATCGGCGTTATTGCCAGCCGTACATTGAAAGTCGTTCGTTTTGGCGATAATATGAGAAACGTTGCTGTAACAGAAGGCGACAAAGTAGAAGCTGAAATCAAATTCGGCTGGTCCGTAAACACTTGGGCCGTAGGCGACCTTGTACAGTACATCAATGCTGTGACGGAAGAAGAAATCGACGCTCAGGTAAAAGAATATGAAACTAAATACGAAATGAACACGGACAACATCGCTTCCGTACGCTATCAGGCAAAAATGGAAGTCGGAATTAAAAAATTCCTTGAAGATAACAATGCTGACGGTTTCGTAAATACATTTGAAGACCTCTACGGTATGGACCAGCTTCCGGGTCTTGCAACTCAGGATTTAACCGCTCAGGGCTACGGGTTCGGTCCGGAAGGTGACTGGAAAATTTCCTGCCTCACTGCCGTTATGAAAACAATGGCACAAGGCATTGACGAAGGTACTGCTCTCATGGAAGACTACACTTACCATTTCGGCAAAGACGGTCAAGACAGCTACAACCTCGGTGCTCATATGCTCGAAGTATGCCCAAGCGTTGCAGCAGGCAAACCGAAAATCGAAGTTCATGACCTCGGTATCGGCGGCAAAGATGCTCCGGCTCGTCTCGTATTCGAAGGTAAAGCAGGCAATGCCATCGTTGCTACATTAATCGACATGGGCGGCAGAATGCGCCTTATCGTAAACGATGTTGAATGCGTTAAACCTATCATGCCTATGCCTAACCTCCCTGTTGCCCGCGTTATGTGGAAACCGCTTCCTTGCCTTGAAAAATCCGCTGAAGCATGGATTTTGGCAGGCGGTGCGCATCACTGCGTAATCAGCTATACTGTAACGGCTGAACAGCTCCGCGACTGGGCAAACATCATGGGTATCGAATTCGTTCATATCACGAAAGACCTCGACCTCGATGCTTTCAAAGACCAATTAATGCTTTCCGACATCGCTTGGAAATTAAAATAATCTGCTAACTCTCTCTCTTTCCCCCACAAACCCATATTTCCCTTAACAAAAAGGGGGAAAGCTTCTTTTTAAAACTACAGCGTATAACTAATATTTCTATTAGCTATACGCTGTTTTTGCTTCTATTTATCTATATTTTTGTTATTTATCTGCCGATATTTTCTTGGACTGTACCCCGTTTTCATCTTAAAACATTTACCGAAATAACTCATTTGATTAAATCCTGTTTTAGCAGCAATTCTTCCCACCGGTTCATCAGTATTCATTAAAAATTCCGCTGCTTTGGATAATCTGTATTCTAACAGATATTTGTACGGTGTTGTCTGCATACTTATTTTAAAACACCTCAGACATTCCGATTTGCTAATATTAGCACTTCTGGATATATTTTCCAGAGAGATATCCTCTTCATAATGTCGTTCAATATATAATAAAATTTTTTGCATGCGCAGATTAACAATATTTTTAGGCTGTTTTGGCGGCAAAGGAATATTTTTCAACATAACGAGCCAGATAGAGGTAAGTCTGGCTAAAACTTCATAGACATAGAATTCCGGCTTGGATTTTTCAATGATTGTCAACTGATGCAAAATGGCTAGTATTTCATTACACCAGTTTATATTTTTTCCAAAATGATAGATACATAATTTTTCATACTGTGTTATATATTCAACCAGATTTTTAGCAGGACAACCCGTATAAAAAGTTAAAAATTTCTCTGGAAAAACAAAACTATTATAATGACAGTGATTAATGGATTTTACATAGTGAACAACATTTGTATTTATGAATATCGCTTCTCCTTCATTTACCTTAACGGTACTATCCAGTGTTTTTACCTTAATTGAACCTTCCAAAACATATATAAACTGCAAATCTTTATGCCAGTGCATAACTCGAAAACCATTGCCCTGAGGATAACTGTTTTCATTAATGACGTTCAAAACAAGATATGGAAACTCCTTATTCATATTCAAGTTAACAGCATTAATATAATTATTTTTTTTCGATTTCATTTTTTCTCTCCGCTAATTGGTGATATATTAATAATAAACGGTGATTTTTTTATATTTTTTCACTATATCCAGTGATAAAATTATAATATCAAAATTAATATAGAAAAATTAAAACGTATAGTAATTTTACATTTTACTAATAAAATTCATGCAAAGAAGGTTTTTTTATGAAAAAAATAAATCCATATGTGTATTTATTCACCATGGGGCATTTTGCCGTCGATTGGTCGCAAGGTGCCATTCCGGCACTGCTGCCGTATTTTATCGCAACATACAATCTCAGCTATCAGGAAGCGGCGACGCTCATCTTCGCCAATATGCTCTTATCATCCGTTTCTCAGCCGATATTCGGTTACTATTCTGATAAAATATCAAAACCGTGGTTTATTCCGCTCGGTCCGCTTCTTTGCGGTCTATGTATTACACTGCTAGGTTTTACAGATAATTACTGGTTCATTTTCTTCTGCTCCATGTTTTGCGGTTTCGGCTCGTCCATCTACCATCCCGAGGCAGCACGTGCCGTCAATAAAATTTCCGGTAAATTAAAAGGACAGGCTCTGGGCAGCTTTTCCGTCGGCGGTAACGCCGGTTTTGCCGTCGGTCCTATCGTTGCCGGTTTTTGTGCCTACGCTTTTCATATTTACGGTTTAATCATTTTCGGTATCATTAATCTCATCTTCGCCGCTTTACTTTATCATTTTATGCCAAAAATCCTCAAACAGATAAAAAATGCCGACTTAGAAGAAATAAAAACTCATAAATCGGAAGAAAAACGCAATGACTGGAAATCTTTCAGCAAACTGACAATCGTTATTTTTGTCCGTTCTATCGGTTTCACTATATGCAATACATTTATTCCGATTTACTGGATATATGTTCTGAATGCTTCTCCCTCACAAGGAAGCCTCGCACTGTCCATTCTCTTCTTTCTCGGTGCCGTTATTACCTTCATCGGCGGCATAATGGCTGACCGTTTCGGTTTTATTCGCATAATGCGCGCCTCTTTCCTAATCATGATACCTACCATGCTGTGTTTTACCAACAGTACGAATTTATGGCTGTCAACAATTCTCTTAATACCTGTGGCGTTTTCGCTTTTTGCCCCGTACAGCCCGATTGTCGTACTCGGACAGACTTTTTTAAGCAAAAATATCGGCTTTGCCTCCGGTGTAACGCTCGGACTCAGCACCACCATGGGAGGTCTGTTCTCACCGCTTGTCGGCTGGGGTGCAGATACATGGGGACTGACAACGGCTCTGCAAATTCTCTGGATAGCCGCTATCTTTGGAGCAGTTTTCGCCTTTCTCATACCGACACCGAAACAATTTGCTCAAAAATAAATTAAACTTTAATTATATACGAGGTGATTATATGTATTTTGACTACGGCGAAACAGAAACAGAATATCTAAAGCAAAAAGATAAAATCCTTGGTGAAATAATCGATAAAATAGGCCATATTAAAAGGAGAACAGATTCAGACCTGTTCTCCTCTGTTGTCCATCATATCATTGGGCAGCAAATTTCCAATAAAGCACAGGCAACCATCTGGCAAAGATTACAGGATAATTTACCTTCAATTAATGCAGAGCATATTTTAAATACAAATAACGAAAAACTGCTCTCCTGCGGCATTTCCTCTCGTAAAATCGAATACATCACAGACTTTGCCCGCAAAGTTCATAATGGAGAATTCGATTTAGTAGCAATACGGCATAAATCCGATGAAGAAGTTATTAAGGAACTTTGTACTCTGAAAGGTATAGGCGTATGGACAGCAGAAATGATATTATTATTCTGCCTGAAGCGGCCCAATGTATTCAGTTTTAACGACCTAGCTGTGCAACGAGGCTTGCGCATGACATACCATCACCGCCAAATCACACGAAAACTGTTTGAAAAATATCGTCGCCGTTTTTCTCCATATGGTAGTGTTGCCAGTTTATATCTTTGGGCGGTAGCAGGCGGAGCTATTGAAGGCATGACAGATTACGCACCGAAAAACAAAAAGAAATAATAACCGTTTTTCTATTTTCAAAACCTATTTATAATTACACTTCTTCAAGTTCAATCTTCAAATTTTCCAGTCTATCCTGCAATAAAATTCTGTCGGTATCGTCTTTAACCGCTACAGCATGAATTAACGTATGATAATCCGGCAGTTTATCCAATCCCCAAAGAAGTTTTATATTCAAAAATTCTTCTGTAACCTTTCCTAAATCAATACCGAAAGAATCCAGTGAATAACGCATTTTCTCCGGTTTGCGGCACGGCTGACCGGACGGTCGCGTACATTTACAGCACCAAGTGCAGCCGCCTGAAGAAAAAGAAACTGTTCCTGGAAATTCTTTTTCTATTCGCAATAATTCATCAGACAATCTGTTTTTCATTTTCCGCAGTAATTTAGCTGAAAAATCTATTACTTTTTCTTTTGTGTCCATTTTCCGTTTTATTTCTTCACTGTAAAAAATCTGCATACCGATTAAATAAATTTCTCCATAATCGTTCAGATACGTTTGCGGATTTATCACAAGCGACGGGCAGGACCATTTAGCATTATAATTTTGACACTGTTTGCAATAAACAAGAAAACGCTCCACATTCTGATATTTTTGTAAAAAATCTCGTATATTGCTGTGCCCTACTGTTATTTTCGTTTTAATCATACAGATACTTCCTCCACATTCATTTACCCGTTATGCTAATCAAATTCCTAAGTAATACTTTATATTTAATAACACAACAGGTTCTATTCCACATTCAAATTGACATTTTTACCTGATAAGACTATGATTAGCGTATCGGGAAATCTATGTACATTATAATACACTTAATCTTTTATCAGGAGGATTTTCTATGGATTTATTAATGCAAGGTGTGGAATATTTTCATAAGGGCGGATTTGTCATGTACATTCTGCTGTTATGTTCCATCTTCATAATCACAGTCGGTGTGGAACGATTATTTTATTTTTCCAAAGCTGATTCCGGCAGAAAATTTGCCGACAAATTTTATCATTTAATGGTAAATGATAAAATAGATGAGGCCAAAAATCTTGTCAATAATACAAAAGGTGATTTGGCGGCTCTGCTTGGTTTCGCCTTCAATAAAATGAACAATAAAAATATCAACATAATGATGATGCTGGAGGTTCAATCCGGTATCAGCCTTTCCAAATTCAGGGCAAGATTGTATTATTTAAATGTAATCGTAACAATGGCACCGCTTTTAGGTCTGCTCGGCACCATCGTAGGCATGATTTCCGCTTTCAGTATCTTCAACCTGCAGGAAGGACAGGCCATCGCCATCACCGGCGGTGTAGGCGAAGCTCTTATCGCAACGGCTACAGGACTTTGCGTAGCTATCATATCACTTGCCATCCATTCCTATTTTGTTCAGCGCATCGACCATATCGTAACCGATATGGAACAGGCATTTTCACTGATTGAAGGCTTAATCAACCGAGGTGACAAATAATGCGGTTACGTGACAGACGCTCTTTTAACAAACCTGAAGTCATGATTATTCCGATGATTGATATCATGTTCTTCCTGCTTGTATTTTTCATGCTCAGTACCTTATATATGGTGGATTTAAAGACAATCCCCGTAAATATGCCGAAAGTGGAAAATGCCCAAACCCAGACAAACGTGAATTATCTCGTTACCATAAAATCTGACGGTTCACTATATCTGGAAGACCAGCCAATTGATGAAGAGACGTTAATTCAGAATGCCAAAGTTCAATTCAGCCAAAATCCGAATTTTGCCGTAGTTATACGTGCAGATAAAAATATCGATTACGGAAAGATAATGGCACTACTCGATAAATTAAAGGGAGCCGGCATTACAAAATTCGGTCTGGCTACCGACACTATGACAGTGTCATCATAAAAAATCCGTTGCCGATGCCTTGACAATTACAATTTATAATGGTATCGTAAAAAAAGAAATCAATTATTTCATTAATTTGATTTATAATTGAATATTGAGTGGAACAGGTGTCCGTTTATCGGACTTAATAGAGAAAGCAGTATAAGCTGCTACGGTCCCGCCGCTGTAGAAGGGAGCGACTTCAAAATTATGTCACTGGGTTTTTCCTGGGAAGGCTTGAAGGAGCTGTGAACTTGAGTCAGAAGAACTGCCTGTTTGTCAATCACCGTTATGACCTGCGAGAGATAGGTAGGAGATTTTCAGTATTTAAAATCCTGCCTCTATAGTCTTAATTATAGAGGTTTTTTTATTAAATACCGCAAAGAACCTTTCCGGCGCGCAGAAGGTTCTTTTTTTTATGACTTTTAACCTAGCTTAAAATGATTTCAAACTATTGTAGGCATTATGGAGACAACTCAATCACCGGGTTTATAAGCAATTTTGCCTGAATTCACCCTGAAAAAACTCTTCAACACTCTTAATCTATGTCTGGAAATTCGGCAAAATTCTTATAAGCCAAAAAGAAAGGATGAATATCATGAAATCTAAATGGAAAAAAATGTTAATAGCCTCTATGGCCTGTGTTGCTCTCACCGGTATTTCCGCTACAAGTTTTGCCGCTTACAGTTTAAGCTCCGAAGTCAAAGATGCCACACCGGCTCTGCTTCAGGCTTCTCAAATCGGGGTTCGTACATATAATACTACTGACCCGGTACTGCAAAAAGCACCAAATAAAGATGCTATTTTAGTCATGAGCTTCGGCACCACCTTCCCAGAAACACGCGCCAAAACGATTGAAGCTACCGTAAAACAAATTCAGGCGGCTCATCCAAATACAAAAGTAGTATTTGCCTTCACTTCTCACATTATCATCGACCGCATAAAAGCCAATGAAGGCATTTCCATTCCGACACCGGAAGAAGCCCTGGCTCAGTTAAAAGCTGAAGGATACAACCGCGTTGCTCTCACATCTCTCGATATAATTCCAGGTATAGAATATAAATACAAAACAGCTGTTTATGATATTCATAAAACAGATTTCAAAAAAATGACTATGGGCACTCCTTTAATGTACTGGATGGGTCAGGAAGGTCAAAGAGATGACGTGGAAGACACCATGAAAGCTCTCGGCTCACAAATCCCGAAACTCGGTAAAGACGAAGCCGTACTCATTATGGCTCACGGCACGCCGGACCCTGCAAACGCTTATTACTCCGTAATGCAGGACCGCTTAAACGACATCTATGGCGGAAAAGTGCTTATCTATACTGTTGAAGGCAAACCGAACCTCGAAGATGTAATCGCTAAACTCAAAACACAGAAAGTCAAAAACGTTATGCTGATGCCGCTCATGATGGTAGCAGGCGACCATGCCAACAACGATATGGCAGGCGATGAGGAAGATTCGCATAAGTCCATTCTTACTAAAGAAGGCTTTAATGTAAAAACTTATATTCACGGTCTCGGTGAAAATAAAGACATCCGTCAGCTGTTCGTCAATCGTGCAGACGAAGCATGGAATGCACTGGAAGCTGAATAATTATCAAGGGATGCTTGACGCTTTCCGACTCGCAAGTGTAAAATAAATAAAGTATTACAAGCAATAAAATAAGGTATGTGGCAAAATATTTTGCTGCATACCTTTTTGTACAGGAGGATTTTTATGGCAGGAACTTTTTATGGTATCGGTGTAGGCCCGGGAGACCCGGAATTATTAACAATGAAAGCAATTAAGGCTATTGAAAATGCCGATGTATTAATCGCGCCGAAAACGGAAAAAAAAGACGGCAGCGTAGCACTTAGTATCGCTAAGCCGTACTTAAAAAAAGACATTGAAATTGTCTATCAAGTATTCCCGATGGTTGTAAATTTTGAAACGACCGACGCCTGGCAGAAAAACAAAGAAGAAATTCTCTCTTTGCTGCAGAGCGGAAAAAATGTCGTATTCTTAACTTTGGGCGACCCGATGTTCTACAGCACATATATTTACGTTTACCGTCTCTTAGCTGCAGAAAAGGATATAAATATTGAAACAATCCCGGGCGTTCCGGCATTTTGCGCCATCGGCAGCAAGCTCGGCTATCCGCTTGTTGAAGGCAATGACATCATCAGCGTTATTCCGGCAACGGCTGATAAAGAAACCATTGATAAAGCTCTTGCCGTTTCCAGTAATGTCGTAATGATGAAAGTTTATAAAAACTATCCAGAAATCGTTGACGCCCTGACAGCTAACGACATGATTGACAATGCTGTGCTTGTCAGCCGCTGCGGCCTGCCGGATGAAGAAATCATTTCGGATTTACCAGCACAGAAAGATAAAAAGCTCAATTATCTTTCCACTATTTTAACAAGAAGAAAGAAATAAGAGCATTGCCATGAAACAAATAAAATTATTATCTGCTGGTATATTATCTGTAATTTTCTGTCTGATATTTTTCAGCGGCTGCGGCAGTGATGGAAAGGATACTTCATCTGCTTCAAATACCGCTGCTTATCTGACAATCACGGATGCTGCTGACAGAACCGTTACTCTTACGCAAAAACCAGAAAGAATTATTCCTCTGTCGGCTTCTTTTTTAGAACCGCTTCATGCTGTAGACGGTAAAATCATTGCCCGTGTATCCGCCAAAACAGGTATACCCGATGAAGACAAAAATTTGCCGGAAGTCGGTAACGTCTACAATATCAATCTGGAAAAAGTAATCGAACAACAGCCAGATTTGGTAATCGCCTACAAAGGAATGAATGATAAATTCGTATCTACTTTCGAAGATAATAATATTCCTGTAATCGTGCTCGATATGCGCACATATGATCAAGTAAAACATACCGTTGACATCTTAGGTCAAATCACAGATAATCCTGATAAGGCCGCCCAGCTAAATACGGACATGGACGAAAAAATCGCCGCCATCAAAAATAAATTACCGCAGGAAGAAAAACGTATCGCCATTTTGCACAGCACAGCTCAAAACGTTACTGTACAGCTGGAAGGAAGTATTGCCGGTTCCGTGGCAAAAATTCTCGGCTTCACCAATATTGCCAACGGCACGGCACCATTGGAAAGCAATCCGACGGCCGCACCGTACAGCATGGAAACGCTTGTGGATAAAAATCCAGAAATAATTTTCATAACAAGCATGGGCAAAATGGAAACCATAAAAGAAGCCATGTTAAAAAATGTGGAAAACAATCCTGCATGGCAAACACTCCCGGCAGTCAGAGAAAACAAAATTTATTTTCTGCCGCAAGAAATGTTTTTATTAAGCCCCGGCATTCATTATCCAGAAGCCGTGGAAACCATGGCTAAACTAGCTTATCCGGATAAATTCAATTAATGGTGGACTGATTACTATGCAAAATAAGTTAATTCATGAAAATACAAAATTAGGCATAGCAATTGACAAATGGCGAATACTAATGCTTGCAGTATTCGCCATTTTAGCTTTTACCGGTTTTTTATGCAGTATTTTAAGCGGTGCAGTTGCTATTCCCTTCTCCGAACTGTGGCAAAGCATATCAAGCGGCACAATCGGGGCACATCAGCAGATTTTAATGAATATTCGTTTGCCGCGCACCATTGTCGCTGCACTCGTCGGCATGAACCTGGCTATTGCCGGAGCAATTTTGCAGGCTGTAATGAAAAATCCTCTTGCCGACCCGCATATCATAGGTATTTCCTCCGGGGCAGGACTTACGGGTATTCTTGTAATTGTATTATTTCCTGACATGGAATATTTAATTACACCGATAGCTTTCATCGGCGCCATGTTTGCCGCTGTTTGCATCTATGCGCTCGCATGGAAGAACGGTATCCGTCCTCTGCGCATAATTTTAGCAGGCGTCGCCGTTTCCGCATTTTTAGGAGCGGGCATCTCAGCAATCCTCGTTCTTTACAGCGACAGAGTACATGGTGCACTGATGTGGATGGTCGGCGGTCTTTCCGCCCGTTCATGGCCCCATGTGGAAATAATCCTGCCCTATGCAGTCATCGGTCTTATTCTGGCTATGCTCGGCTCGCGCCATTTAAATATCCTGCAGCTAGGCGATGATATCGCCAAAGGGCTCGGCGTGAACGTGGAAGCAACACGCATTATTTTAACGGCAATCGGGGCTCTCCTTGCAGCCAGTGCCGTTTCAGTAGCAGGTCTGCTAGGCTTTGTCGGACTTATCGTTCCGCATACTGCCCGCCTCATTATCGGCTCGGATTACCGTTTTCTCGTACCTGCTTCAGCGCTGCTCGGCATTGCCGTCGTGACCTACAGCGATACTTTTTCACGCGTGGCTTTCGCTCCAATGGAACTTCCCGTCGGCATTTTCATGGCAATACTGGGTGCTCCGTTTTTTCTATTTCTGCTAAGAAAGGAACTTTGATATGTTGTCAATACACAATTTAACTATAAAGATAAACGGCAAACTGATTTTGGACAATATCAATCTTTCATTTAAACAGGGAAAACGTACCGCCATTATAGGCCCGAACGGATGCGGCAAATCAACACTTCTCAAAGCGGTTTCCGGTCTGTCCCGTCATTACCAGGGAGATATCATTCTAGACGGACAAAATATCAATAACTTATCAAGAAAAAAAATTGCTAAAAAAATGGCTATTCTGCCGCAGGGAGCAACAGCTCCTGCCGATTTAACGGTAAACGAACTCGTCGCTTACGGACGCTTTCCCTACCGTTCCTTGTTAAAAAGCGGCAACAATCAGAAAGATAAAGAAATTATCGCACAGGCTATGACGAAGACAAAAATCGATAAATTCGCTTCCCGTCTCGTTTCTACACTATCAGGCGGTGAACGCCAGCGTACCTGGATAGCAATGGCACTGGCACAGCAGCCGCAAATTCTGCTTTTGGACGAACCGACAACGTATCTCGACATCGCCCATCAGCTCGAAGTTATGCAGATTATTTCCGAACTGAACAAGCAAGAAAACATGACTATTATCATGGTGCTGCACGATATCAACCATGCCCACATGTACGCCGATGACATCATTATCCTTAAAGATAAACATGTTTTTTCTCACGGTGCACCGCCAAACGTTTTAAATCCCGATAATTTGGCAGCCGTTTTCGGTGTCAAAGCGGATATTTATCAAAATTGCCAAAATCCGCAGGATAAAATTATATTTCCCGTGGCTTTAACAAAATAAACAGGTGAACAAATGCTGACTATCAAATCTTTAATAAAAAAATTTTCTTCTAAAAATAAAGAAGGAAAAATTATCTTAAAAACAGCTGTTGACAATCTCAGTTTAAATATCAATGATGGAGAAATCTTCGGTCTTTTAGGACCTAACGGTGCCGGCAAAACAACGACAATTCGCATGCTTACCATGCTGACAAAACCTACCAGCGGTAACATTTTATATGATAATAAAAATATACTCGATTATGAACAGGAAATAAAAAAATATATCGGAGTTGTACCGCAGCATATCAATTTTGACCAAGATTTAACCGTATGGGAAAATATGGAACTGCATGGAAGACTGCACCATATGGAAACAAAAAAACGTCGCGAACGTATTAACGAACTGCTTGAATATGTTGAACTGCAAGACAGAATAAACGACAGTGTAAAAAAACTTTCCGGCGGTATGAAACGGCGATTGCTTATTGTACGTGCTCTTATGCACAGCCCGAAAATATTATTCCTGGATGAGCCGACTGTTGCACTTGACCCGCAGGTACGCCGCCGTATCTGGGATTTAATCCGCCGCCTCCCCAAAGACGGCGTAACTGTCGTTTTGACAACTCATTATATTGAAGAGGCTGAAAATCTCTGCAACCGTGTTGCCATCTTAAATAAAGGCAAATTAATCAAACTAGATACACCTACAGAACTATGTCGTCAACTCGGCAAATACGTTGTTGAATGGGACGGCGAAAACAATCGTGAATATAAGTTCTTCAATTCCCGTCAGGACTGTGCCTTATTTGCTTCCACATTGGAAACCAGCACCACTATTCGCCACAGTAACCTGGAAGATGTATTTGTTGAACTTACAGGAAGGACGGTCAATTAATGTTATACGATATCTGGACAGTTTTCTGGCGCGATTGGGTCGTCTTAAAACACCGTATGATAAAATTTATTTTAAGCCGTATGGTTGCTCCTATATTATACATGGTAGCTTTCGGATGGGGTTTAGGTCGTGCCATCAACACAGGTACAGGCGGTTCTTATCTCGACTTTCTCGTACCGGGCATTTTAGCTTTAAACTCTATGAATATTGCATTCAACAGTCTGACACCCGTTCATGCCGAAAAAGTCTATCATAAATCGCTTGAAGAATATTTCATTGCTCCAATAAAGCCGCTTGCTTTCGTTGCTGGAAAAATACTCGCTGCCGTACTTCGAGGCATGATATCCTCTGCCATAATCGTCGTTTTAGCCTACCTATTCGGCGCAAGGTTTGATATTACTCCGCTGTTTTTAATAATTTTAATTATTAACTGTATTATTTTTGCTCAAATCGGCTTTTATGCCGCTATGACAGTACAAACGTTTGAAGATATGGCCCGCTTTAATACGTACATTCTTCTGCCTATGTCATTTCTCTGCGGCACATTTTTTAATACAGACAAACTGCCCATATTTTTACAATACTTTATCGAATGTCTTCCTCTCACGCATACAAGCACTCTGCTCCGCTCCATTACACATGGACAGGAACCATCTTTTATATCCGTAGGAGTATTGATTTTCTACATGGTTGCATTATTTTTATTGTGCAATCACATTATCAAAAAAATAAAAAACTAATATGCAAAAACAGGATGTATTCAATAATTATTAACTGATGTGCTTCTTCAAAGTTAAATTTAAGATATTTCGTTATTGCCAATAAATCTTAGAGGGAGAAAAATTTTTTTCTCCCTCTTTTTTACTTACAGTAGCATTTAATTCCCTGCGTGATATTTACCGCATTTTAAACAGGTACACTGTCTTTATCCTGTTGTTAGCAAAATCAGTCGAGAAAACAAACTAAAAATAAGCATTTTCTATAACAAGACTAAAACATGAACCGATATTTTCCTCACTTGTAACCGTTATATAACTATGATTTTTTTCAGCCAGCATTTTGGCAATGGATAATCCTAAACCGTTACCATAATTTGTCCGCGATTTATCGGCCCGATAAAAACGTTCAAAAATATGCGGTAAATCTTCCGAAGAAATTCCCTTGCCGTTATCTGCAACGGATACGACAATTTTTTCCTTTTCTTCTTGAAGTTTAATAGATATTTTCCCATTTTCCGCCGTATATTTAATGGCATT
This sequence comes from uncultured Megamonas sp., assembly GCA_900554895.1. GTDB lineage: Bacteria > Bacillota > Negativicutes > Selenomonadales > Selenomonadaceae > Megamonas > Megamonas gallistercoris. The sequence goes on from USIX01000016.1 coordinate 18,774, forward strand.
ATCGATTAAAATAGCCAAAATCTGTTCAATGTGCATACTGTCGGCATAAACGGAAATATCCTTTATTTCCGCCATATCAATAGTAATATTTTTTTTATCCGCCAGCAATGAGAATTTATTATATAACTTTACTAACAAATCACGTAAAGAAAACGTAACCGGATTTACAACCAAGGTATCATTATCATTGCGCGCCGTCAATAAAAGATTGTCAATCAGTTTTTTCATTTTTAAGGACTCATCATTCATATCCGTTATCACTTCTTTGGAAAAATCCGTCAGTTTATTATCCTCATCGGATTTTAATATCGTCATTCCGGAAATAATTATACTGAGCGGCGTCCTTAGTTCATGTGAAGCATTTGCAACAAACTGCTTCTGCTGTTCAAAGGATTTTATAACAGGCACCATCGCTTTATTTGCCATTCTGTTTGCAATATAACGGACAAAAAACATGGACAATAGAATGATTAAAATCAAAATAAAAAATATACGTACCGTTTCACGTGCCCAATGAGTAACTTCAATACCTACATAAATTTCACCGAGCTGCAAATCATCTTCAATTAAAGGATAACGCATTATCATAAGCAGTTTCGGATGACGGTTTTCCAACAGTACAAATTTCCAATAAACCTGATTATAATTGAATAAATCGTTCCGGATAGCATTTTCCATAAACGACTGGCTCCATGTTATTTCATTATGTTTCAATAAAAGTAGATGTTCTTGCGTATAACCGTAGACGAACATTCTGTTAAAATAGCTGTCTTCCGTACTGGGTAAACTTTCATCCAACGTAAAATCCTTAATGCCGTTCATGGAATTCATCTTATAAAACAATTCTTCGCTTTCTTCCACGGCCAGCATTTTCAAACGGGATATCTGGTCTTTATACGATATATAACTGCTCACGAAGTAAATGGACAGCGACACGCACAGCAGCAAAAAGATTGTCAAAACGGTATAGTCTCTTACAATTTTCTGTTTAAACTCATTAAACATAACAAAAACCTTACCTCATATCAAATTTATATCCGATGCCTCGAATGGTTTTTATACAGTCATTTAATCCCAAACTGACCATTTTCTTTCTAATAGCTTTCATTGTAACATCCAATGTATTTGAACTTACCTCCGTATCATAACCCCATACCTTATCCATAATTTGCTCACGCGGCAAAATCTGATAGACATTACGCAAAAAAAGCTCCATAAGCTGCCCTTCTCGCGGACTTAATGAAACTTCTGTTCCCTTATAACTTAAAATTGCATTGCTGCAATCCAATTTTAAGCCGTCGTACTCAACAACATCATGATAAAAAGTTTTACTGCTGCGCCTCAGCAAAGCTCTAATTCTTGCCGACAACTCCGGAAATTCAAACGGTTTCGCCAAATAATCATCAGCTCCGCTGTCCAGCCCTTCAATACGGTCGTCCAATGCATCGCGGGCCGTAAGCATTAAAATAGCTGTCTGATTATTTTGAGCACGCAAAATACGACAAACTTCTATACCGTCTTTTTTTGGCATCATCCAATCAAGAATAATAATATCGTAATCAGACAGTTTCACATAATCAATAGCCTCCTGCCCGTCATATACACAATCAACAATATAATTTTCTTTTTTCAATAAAAAAGCTATCATTTTTGATAATCGCTTATCATCTTCCGCCAGTAAAATACGCATAAAAATCCCTCTTATTCATAATATATATTTTTTTCATTATAACATTCTATTCTTTTTTTGAAAAAATATTATTTTATTTTTACAAACACAAAAATATTTACTTATATTTTATATAAAGTTCTGTATTCGTTTACCATAACTTTATAAGTATTTTTTATACCTTCTTTATAATGAAATCCGTTGATGTACAAATTATATACTAAAGGCAATAGGGAAACTTTAGTTGTATTATTTGTATAAGTTTATTTATTTCATTATATTCGGGGGTATTTATTTTATGTCTAAAAAAACATTAGTTTCTGCAATCACCGCGGCTCTTGTCATAAGTGCTGCAAGCACTACCTTTGCTGCCAGCAATCCATTCAGTGATGTTCCTGCTGACAGCTGGGCATATGAAGCAGTATCTACACTGGCACAGGACGGTGTAATCGACGGTTATCCAAACGGCACCTATCAAGGTCAAAATACAATGACTCGCTATGAAATGGCTCAGATTGTAGCCCGTGCCATGGCAAAAACAGATATCGACAAGGCGGATAAAGCTGTTGTTAACAAATTAGCTGCCGAGTTTGCCGAAGAACTAGATAATCTCGGCGTACGCGTAGCCGACCTTGAAAAGAAAAGCGACAATGTTATCTGGAAAGGTAAAGTTAAATATAAATACAGTGACGAAAATCATGATGAAGGTAAAGACAAACTTTCCAACAAAGTTGTATTCCGCTTAGAACCAAAAGCATATATCGGAAATTCCGGTTGGACAGCCAATGCCCGTATTGAATACGAAATGAATTTAAGTTCTGATGGAAATGCCAGCGACTCCAAAGTAGATAGAGCATGGGTAGAAGGTCCGCTGTTCGGCGGGACTGTTCAGGCAGGTAAAGTTCCACTCTTTACAGCACAAGGCATGATAATTGATGACCCGTTCTCCGGTGCCAGTGTAAGCTGGGGCAACGATAAATTAAATGCCACCTTTATGGCAGGCCGTTATAATGCCGAACATGACACACCTAGCGGCACTGATACTAACAGAGATGTAACAGCTGAATATTACGGTACTCAGATTGATTACACACCAAACGATAAATGGGCGCTCAATATGGGTTATACAGCCTTGAATAACCTGGAAAAACATGACGTTAAAACTTCTGCCGATTTCAATGATGACAGTCTTGGCATATGGTATGCCGGCGGCAGCTACGCTTTTGATAAAAACATAAAACTTGTCGGCGAATACGCTCAATCGGATGCTGACAGTTATGAAAAAGCAGGTATCGTCGAACTAGATTATAAAGAAGCAAAAAAATCCGACCCCGGTTCCTGGGGCGCATATGTGGGCTATCGCCATTTGGGCAGAAATGCCGTTATCGACCCAACTTACGATGATGCCGCTGCTGACCAGAAAGGCATGGTAGTCGGCTTCCAATATGCTTTGGCTGAAAATATCGTTGCCGACATCGAATATTTCACTGGTAAAGATATGTCCACAGACTCCGATGCCAACACATTCTATAGCAAAGTTGAATTTTCTTTCTAAATAATACAGTATAATTACAAATTCATGAAGCTTAGTCCTGAAAATACGGGACTGAGCTTTTTTATTTATAAAGTATTTTTATTGACCTTTAAGTATATGCTCCTTACCCGCACCTCTCCGGCTGGTTCTTCTTTCAATTTCACATAAATG
>USIX01000017.1 GCA_900554895.1 uncultured Megamonas sp.
TCAGCAAATGTACAATGCCTAAACTAATATATTTAATAATTTCTATTGTATTCATAACGTCACATCCTTTCTAAAATTTCTACAGTTTAATTATACTACTTTAACATTTTATCTTCAATCACTATTATCATCATCATTATGCTCTGATAATGATGTATATGTTAATGGAGTTGTATGTTCTGGTGAAATCAATTTACCTTGAGATTTTTCATTCCAGGCCCTTTCTTTTTCATATTCATAATGCGCTTTGGGACTCAAATTTTTATTTATACTATCTCTTAATGCTTCATTCTTTTGATTATTAATCAAATCAGGAGAAGAATTATTTTCTAATTTACCTGCATTTTTTTGAGCTTTCATAACTGAAACGATTTCTCTATTTTTTATAGCTTCTTGTTGAGCTCTATAATACGTATCCAGTATTCCTCCTTGAACACCTATTTTAGCCATATTCTTAGCAGTTCCTAGTGTCCCCATGCCGTATTTAAGCCCTGTTGTGGCAGCTCCCTTTAAATCTCCCTGTCCTGCCTGCATTCCTATACTCTTCATATTGGCAAGAAAACCTGCTGCTCCTCTTGCAGAGTTTCCTCCCGGCATGCGCGATGCGGCGTCCCATGTGCCTTTTGCTACCATTGCCTTAGTTGCCGGCACTTTAGCCGCTGCGTACATATCACCGCCTACAAGGGAAGGCTGCCCTGTCATGAGTGCCTGCGCAAGGTTTGGTACTTTCCATACAAGCAGAGCTATTATTATAGTTGAAATAACAAGTGTAAATAATGCTGTAAAATCTTTGGTAAGGTCAAAACTGTTGCTTGCAAAATTTTCCACGGACTTAGTAAGTATAGGAGCTGTTATTGCGGATATAAAGGCTACTACGCCGACTTTTATAGAGATATTAAATACGCCGCCGATGGCTTTTTCCAGAAGGAAACGGAAATGTTTGAAGATACCAAGCGATATACACGGCATTACCATTACTGCCATTACCCAGAACTCAACTCTCGTCATGAATATCTGAATTGCTATTACCGTTATAGCGGCAAGGATTACAAGGAACATTATAATTCCGAGGAAAAAGGCAAGCGGTGTATGGATAATCGAGATTTGCGACAGACTGTCATAAGTTGTCGAGATGATTTTTAGCGTATTGCCCACTATATCATCCGGCATGAGTATCGTATTGGTTCCGCCTCCTGCTATATAACCTATCTTTTCAAAGCTTGCATAAACGGCATGAGCTATCCCAAGTCCTGTTACCCAGTTGCTTAAAAGGAAGATGAAAAATGCCATTTTAATAGCATTAGAAATAAGATATTTTATTATATCATCTTCCAGTTTAAACATATAGCAAAGAACGAGATCGCCTGCCCATAAAACAACGACAAGTCCGGTGCAGATAGGATAGATATTTACGGCTCCTTGCTGGCACATGTAAATAAAATACTGCATAAACGCGCTTATAAAGTTGCCGCTTGTCGGGTTGGGGTCCGGCGGGGCTACAGCAATCTGATGAATTTCCGGCATGGTAAACATAGAACCGAAATACATTCCTAAGCGACCGACAACAGCGCAGGCAAGCAACATACGAAACGCCGTGGCTGCTGCTGAAGGGAGCTCGCCGAGCGCGAGCATTACGCCGGCAATTACTATAAAGCAGGTTAAAAGTATACGCGGTATCTTTCCGGTAAGTATGGCATCTGAGGTGTCGAGTTTGCCATCGCTGTACGTTCCCAAATATTGAGATATAATATTATCCCAGCTTAAAGAGGTATCTGCTGCATAAACTATTGAGGAAAATGCAACTAATATTACTATCGTTAATAAAATTATTCTTGACTTTTTCATATCAGTATCCCACCAGTTTCTTGTAATCTTCTACACTTTTATCGTGATTTGTTTCAATATCGTCTAAAAGTTTATTTACATTGTTTTTCACATCTGTAGATATATTTTCATTTATCTTCATACTTGCTTGTTTTTCAGCATTCTTTTGCAAATTTTCCGTTGCAGAAACAGAAAGAAGTGTAGATAAAAGAGCATTTGTCTTGGCAGACTCCATAGCGCTTTGACTTGCAATCTGTCCGTTTGCCTGAAGTGCTTCTTTTGTTCCCTGAGACTTCGACAAGTTCTGCAGCGACGTTTCCAGCTGTTTTATATTATTTTCTATTGCTTGCTGCTGCCTGCCGACATAAAGAGCGGAATAATATGTTTCATCAGCTACATGGTAAAGCTTTTTAATACTCTGTTTATACGAAGCTAAATCTACAGGCTTAGTGTATCCACCTGTATAAATATCTATCCCCATTTTCTCAGACAGTATACTGTCAGTTGAATTTGTTTTATCAAGCGTACCTACCTGCGAGTCCAAATCTTCCATAAGTCTTTTATACTCTTTGTCTAGTCCCGTATAATGAGCGATTAAGGCTTTCGGGTCCATGGACGTTAAATTCTGGACCATTAAAGATACCTGTTTTGCCGTATTTACGGCATTAGTATAGGTATTTATGGCAGTTTTGGCATTTTCAGCAATATTTTGCACGTCCGTTACATAAATTGCCGCCTTTGCTTCGTGATTGGGATTTGTGAGCATAAATCCTGTCAGTATTCCGGCTAAGATTGTAGGCACTACATAGCGTTTCTTGATGTTCATAGTATCACCTCACATAAAAATCAAAGATAAGATAAGTGCTGAAAATGTTATCAGCATAACAGCGCATACGATATATCCTCTAAGCCTTTCTTCTTTTTTATCAGATTTTAAAAGTTTTCTGGTTTCGCCGGCAAGTTCTTTAATAATGGCTGTTAAATCATTAAAAAAGAATGAAAAAGAAGTGTTTTTCACTGTGAACAGCAACTCCTTTTTTCTGTTTTTATAGGACTTTATGTTTTGCCATAAATCCATCACTCCTTCCGTACATATGCAGATGAATGCTGTAAAAAAGGCAAGCAGGATTATATATGCTAAGAATACGGCTTCATCTGCGATGCTTTTTCCCATGATGATGGAAACAATCATGCACCCTAAAATGACGGCAAGACATATTCTTTTGAGCTTAAAGCAGACAAAGACTACCTTATTTTGCATTAAACCACCTCCTTTAGTATCTGTAGCTGTTTAGACGATTAAAAATATCGGATATGCTGTAAATGTAGTTAATCGTCTCCTCATACGGCGGTACACCGCCGCTATTTACTACTGCCTGCGGTCCTGCATTGTAGGCGGCAAGGGCATACGTTACGTTATACTGCCCGGCACTTTGAAAGTTGTCTATCTGCGTTCTGAGGTAGATCGCGCCGCCCATGATGTTTTGCAGCGGATTATACGGGTCAACGCCTATCATCTGCGCCGTTTCCGGCATAAGTTGTGCGATACCGATGGCGCCGACGGGAGAGGTAGCACTTAAATTAAAGCCTGACTCCTGTTCAAATACGGCAGTTAAGAGCAGCGGGTCAACGGCGTAAGTTGCGCTTGCATACAGTATGGCATTTGTTATCCAGTCCGTTTCAAAGCTGTCCGAATTAAATCTTGCCACTTCGTTATAGATTATGCTGTGATAGTCAATTTCCTGTGCATGCGCCGCTCCTGAAATTAGGGAAAATGAAATTAAAACGGCAATTATCAGTTTTTGCATTACTCAGCCCCCTCATTTGTAATAGTTCTGACTAAAGACTGTTTTTGTGTCCTTGTGTTTTCAAGCGTACTAGGCAGATTTTTTAAACTTTCCTCTATTTTCTGTGCGTAATCTGCGCCTATGGCATTTGGCGACTGCATGGATACAGCTTCAAGTACATCTTTTACCTTAAAGCCGGCATTTATCATATTTGCGGCGATTATGGTATCGGCTACTATATCAAACGGAAGATTTATATTGTCTTTATAGGCGTTATAATACCTGCCGTATAGGATATTTACGTCCTGTTCCTTAATAGTGTTCTTAGCAAAAAGTTTTCTCTTTTCAAGCTCCGTTTCAAGTCTTTTTTCCGCTTCAGCTATTATGGATTTATTTATATAAGTGGTTGATGCGTGGCTGGGCTCTATTGTGTGCGGTGAATATTTGGTCATAGTAACGGCGATATCTTCTTTTTTGATGTTTTTATAGAGCATGTACATCGCCGTATTTATTTCCATATCCTGATTGAATGTATTCGTCTTTAAGTAAAGCTCTTTCATATGCTGTTTATATGTCATTTTATTTGACATTCGTGTTTGCCCTGTGTCCAGGATATTTAGGATATTGAGCTGCCTACCTTGAATTTTTTTTGCAATGTTTGTAATGTATTCGCCGTATTTAAAGTTTTCAATAGTGTCTTTTTGATTTCTAAGGCTCTGCTCTTCAGCGATAATGTTTTTTATATCGTTTTCATCAACGCCCTTTTTAATAAGCGTAAGAGCTGCTCGCCAGTCGCATTGAAGATCCTGCGCTTCTTCTTCCGTATTGTTGATGGTTGCTTTATTAATGGCAACTTCAAGACTGTAGTCCTGTTTAAGTTCGTCTTTTATCTGCTGTTCGGTCTGCTCAAGGTTTAATACCTCCTGAAGCTTTTTGACGGCTTTTTCAATGACAAGTTTCGGATAATCAGGAGTGATTTCCGGCAGCTGCATTCTAGGCGACGCTTCGCGGATTACATGCGCCAGTTCATTTTTATCAAGTCCCGGATATCTGTTTATAAGCTTTATGGCAGCTTCAACGTCTATATATTCATCCGACAGATTGAGCTTCACGTTTGGATAGGTGAGGATGCGCTCTTTAACGGCGTATTTATAGACGTCCTTTAGGGAGATGTGCCGTTTTTGTATTTCCTCAAGCGTCATTTCATGCAGTTTATCCGGACAGATGAATTCAGCGATGTCTTTTTCCGCTTTTAGATTATTCTGCGCGGATTTCACTACATAGTAAGCGGCTTTATCTTTAAGCGTCGGTATGTTTTCCTTAAAGGTTTTGACGATGTAGTCGGGATAGCAGCCTTTCATTATCATGGACTTTGCTAAAAGGGCATAATCCAGATTTGTCGCTTTTTGCGGCAGGGACTTCATTTCTTTTTTGAAAATCTCTTCCACTTTATTTAAATGTTCTTTAGCGCGGTTTATATCTTCCATCGCTAAGTTGACAATCGTTTCGGCGTAATTTTTTCTTCTGCCTATTTCCTGCACAACGGGAGACAGTGCTTTAAGCGTCGTTATAAGCTCGTCTTTTTGGGCGCCTTCAGAGAGCATCCTTTTTATTATCTGCTTTTCACCCAGCGGCGACAGAACTTTCGTCATGGTGTTTTTCAGATATTCATTAAAATATTTAAGATATTTTTCCCGAATATTTTTCGGCTCTTTTATATTTACGGCCAGAAATTGATTGTACATATGTTGATGTTCTTGCACGAAATTAACTATAGTATTAGCGTATTCCGGCTGTTTTACGTTTTTGTTCTGCGTATATTTTAAAAACAGTTCTTTTACGGTCGGCAAAGCATAGTTTTTTTCGTAACGCATTAAAAAGGCAATTTTGGCATCATAATATAAATTGAGCTTGAAATTCTTGTTATGCGCCTTTAGGGTATCGAGCTGATTTATATACTCTTTTTTTGCTTTTTCAATGTCGGTTATTTCCTTTATATAGGTAATATCGAGCTTGGTAAGATAAGTTAGAGCAACGTGGCCGGGAAGGGAGATATTCATATCTTTGAAAAACGGCGTGTTTTTCAAAACAGTGTCTTTAATATCAGCTGTTTTATAGCCTTTTTTTGTAAGTTCGTCAATTATTTCATTTTCTTTCTTTAGATAAAAATCAAGCATATGTTTTAAGTATTTTTCTTTGTAGTAGTCGTAATTGGGTGAAGGATTTATTTTATCCGTTTTCGGTTTTACGTTGTAGTTAAAACTGTCGAGATATTTTGTTACCTCGATAAAGGATTTACCGGCGCAAAGAGAGCTATGGTCTCTAATCTGTTTTTTTACTTCGGAAAGTGATGTATTTTCTTTCAGCATCGAAGATATTATGCTGTAATCGAATTTTTTCAAGATATGTTCGCGTTCATTTTGGTATTTATTCCACAAAATCAGATAATCTTTCACTAAAGTCAAAATTTTTCACTCCTTTATACTCCTGCCAATGGAGATTGAACTCTTCTTTCGGATAATTTTTCAGTATTTCATCACATTTATTCTGATCGGTTTTGTTTACGCCTACATAAGACAGGGCAAATTTACCGAGGGCTAAGTCATATAGGCGAGACCCTTTAACAGATGTGTAATAGTAATCTCTTGTTGCTACCGCCTGCGCTATTATCTGTATCTGCCGGTCATTTAAGCCGAAGGATTTATACAGTTTCTTATTGGCTTCTTCGAGTGCTGCGGGATTGGCAAGAAAAATCTTTGACTGGCAGGCATCAAGCACCGTATGAAAAATATTGGAATTAGTTACATCAACAAGCGACTGCGTGGCAAAAACAACGGATACGTTCATTTTACGAAGAACCTTGAGCCATTCGCGTATTTTCTCTGAAAAGGCTTCATTGTCAAGGAATACCCACGCTTCATCTAAAATTATTATGCCCGGTGAGCCGTCAAGAACTTCTTCGAGCCTGTGAAAAATATATAAAAGCGTCGGAGCCACGATTGTTTTCATCTGCATGAGTTTTTCCATTTCAAAGGTTTGAAAATCTGAAAATGATAAACTGTCATAATTTGCGTCAAATACCTTGTAGGAGCCTTTTATTGTAAGCTGTGTAAATGTTTGAATAAGTGTTTCATTAGTAAGTGAAGATACAAACGTACTCATTGTCAGTTGTTTTTTCGGAAAGGTTTTGGCGATGAGCGTGAGTGTATTCCATATGGTATCCTTGATTTGCGGCGTAACAGTGATATTTTCTTGAACAAGAAAACTGCACAGCCACTCAAGTACCCATGAACGTTCTTTTTCATCTGCTATTTTGGAAAGGGGCTGAAAAGCAATATCATTTGTACCGAGGTCAAAAAAGTTGCCGCCGACGCCAAGAGTTAAAATGCGAGACGATGCACCTTTATCAAAGATGAAAACTTTAGCTTTTTTATATTTTCGAAACTGCGCTGCCATCATGCAAAGATGAACAGATTTACCGCTGCCCGGCGGCCCTATGAGTATGGTGTGCCCTACGTCTTTAACATGAATGTTTAAACGAAACAGGGTATTGCCTTTTGTTTTCGTGTATAAAAGCGACGGCGCTTTTAAGTGGTAATTTTCGCTGTCGCCTGCCCAAACGTCCGTTATCGGCGACAGATGTATAAGGTTTCCGGTGCTTATAAGGTAGCGACGAACATTAGCGTATACATTTCCGGGAATGGACATGAGCCATGCTTCAACGGCGTTTAAGTCTTCGGATTTATATTTCATGCCGAGCGTGGAGAATATGTCACCGATTGTATCTATATAATCTTCAGCCAAATCTTCATCTTTTTCGGCAATTACAATTACTGTCGTATAATAGCCGTAGTTTATCTCGCCTTTTTCAACAGACAGACGGGCACTTTCCACTTCGTCAACTTTTTCTACGGCATTAGCATTATAGCCGCCTTGAACGTCCGGGATATGCAGTGCTTCTCTGACGTATGCACCCCAGCCTTTTAAGTTGCCTTTCCAGTCGCGGGAACGGGAAGACAGCTCTCCCATAGCGTCATTTCGGGATAAAAAGTAAAATCTCGTTACCCATCTGTAGGAAAAATTAAGATAGGTGAGGTTATCCAGAAAACCAAAATACGTCTGATTGGGAAAGGTCAAGGGCGTTATGACGCGAAGATGTTTATCGCCGAGCATCGGCTTTAAACTTGAAAGCAGCGGACTGTCATAAAGAAGATTATCCAAGTGGATAGGATTTTTTGAAAGCGATATGTTTTCATCTTTAATATGCTGATTTTGTCTATCCGGCAGATGAATGTTCATTTTCTTTGCTGAAACACAGCTGTATAGATAACTTGCCAGCTCATCCGGCGTCAATTCTTTAGCAAACGGGATTTTAAGCTGTAATAGCATGCGGTATATCTTATCCACATTTGCCTTGAAAAGCTCCAGATAATAATCCAAATCTCTAAGTTTTGTCTTTGTTTCAATAACGAAGCTTTTCAGTTTCTGTTCACTGTCTGTCGGCGGCATATAGTAGATTGTGAGAAAATATTTTGATTCGTAGTTTTTATGCAGATTTTTAAATAGATATCTTCGCTCCAAATCTATCTTCTTTGTGATTTCATCGGGAAAATCGCATTTGGGGTAATCCAAGGACGGTGTTCGCTGCATTTCAAAATAAAATACAAAACCCGTATCAAGTGTCATAAAAAGGCTGTTTAACTGACTTGTAAGTACGGCCAGAATTTCTTCCATAGAGCTGTCAAGGTCTGGTCCACGGTACTCTATCGTTGCCATAAGCGAGCCGTCTTTATTTAAAACAATGCCGATATTTTCATAGGAAATTATTTTTCCTAAATTCATTTGCGAATAAAGCGGCACTTTTTTTGTTCTGAGTTTATTTAACATATACATAATCTTTTCCTCACATAAAAAACATATCTTTATTTATCGTTATCTCCATAAGCGGCGCCATTATGTTGGAGCGCAGCATCCCCGGAAGCATGCTGTACCAGATATCTCCCATGTTGGATTTATCTATTACGGTCGGCACACCGCAATTTGCCAAGAATTTAACAGTAGATGTTACTTTCTTTGTCAGCTCATCAATATTTTTCTCATAAACAGTAAGAAGCGTGTCATAATAGCCGCAGATTTCGCTGTTGTCATAGCGAAGCACTTTTAAAAATTCCTTATGGCTAGTGCTCCAGGACGATGTATACCTTTGAATTTCTTTTTTGCGTTCATTTCCGGATACAAAGATGCAGCGGCGCGACATACGGAACTTGATTTCATTCGTTTGCAGAAAAATGATAAGCGGTTTTGTTATAAAGTCCGGATATCCCAAAAGTTTTATACACTGCAAATACGTATCATCTATCATGAGGTATTGTTTTTGATATTTTTTATACTGGTGCTGTTTTGTCAGCTTATAGTCAAGATAAATGGGATTTTCCGGCATTTTGATACTTTCATTCACCGTTATGGTCCGATAGAAACTTTCTATGAGCTCTTCATTTTTAACAGAAGTAATATTATATGTTCTTTCCAGTGTTTCGATAAATTCACCAAACTTTTCTATGGACGAGCGGATTTTGCCAAAATCTGCATCCGTAAGACAGGGATTATAAACAATGTAGAGCGTTTTTACACCAAAGTTATAGTCTATCCATATACAAATGCCGGACAGTGCAATCTGCTTTAAAATGGAAATATCTATTTCATTGTAAATAAATGCGCATATTAAAGAGCCGTCTTTATTTCGCACTATATTGTCCCGGCAAAGATACAGCCACGGGAGATATTTGGATAACGCAGTTGTTATTTCATCATATTTTTCAAACCACATAAGCCCTCACACATCGTAAAATTTCTTTTTGTACAGAAATTTTTGCAGGCAGATAAAAAATCTGTCATCAAACTTGTTCACATATATGCTTAGAAAATGCACAATAAGGTTAAATGGCACCATCCAGAAGGTTTCAAACATTGCCCATATGGCAAAAGCGAGTACGAAATTTGTTATGACCACTTCTTTAGGGCCGCCTAAAACGGTAGCCCTTTCAGTGAGTGATTTAAAAACGGGAAGTGTATACTGCATTAAAAGCACGCTCCCGAAGAACCAGAGAAAATAAAGTAGGAAACAACGCTTGTACCAAGGCAGGCAATGATGGCACCGATAAATACTTTAGAGATTTTACCCATTATCTGATTTTCGCCCATAGCAATCGATATGCCACCGAGAACAACTGCAATCAGGATAAGAACTTTCGGCAGATTATCTACAAGCAGTGTCTTCAGTGTATTTACTGGACTATCAAACGGAGAGGATGTACTCATGGTAAAGTCCGTGCTTGATGCAAGTACCTGCGGATGAAAGGCTATGACAAACATTAAAGTAAGCTGCAAAATAAAAAATTTGTTCTTAATGATGAATTTAAGCATGATTTAGTCTCCTTTAAGCAAGTTTTGCTGTTATATATTCTTTAATCTGTGTATCGTAATTTATAACTTCCACTATTTCTTCAATAGTGCGGCGGTTTGCCGTCTTTTTTATATAGATGATTAAATCAATCGCATCGGCAATAAGCGTGCCTTGCACTTTGTCCGTACCGAAACCGACAAGCGTTTCAATTCTGGACATGGTGCGACTGGCGCTGTTGGAGTGAACAGTGGATATGCCGCCTTTATGACCTGTAGACCAGGCATTTATAAGCGTGAAGGCTTCCGCGCCTCGAACTTCCCCGACTATAATTCTGTCGGGGCGGGCTCTAAGCGTTGCCCGAAGCAGCTCTTCCATAGACACTTTTTTAGTGGATAATAGCGACAGTTTGTTTTTGGCATCGCACTTAAGCTCTTTTGTATCTTCAATTAGAACAACTCTGTCGTTTAATTTAGCAACTTCCGCTAACAGTGCATTGACAAGCGTTGTTTTGCCGCTGCCTGTACCGCCGGCCACAATGATATTCTTTTTTTCCTTTATTGCTTTTAAAATCACCTCCTGCTGTCTTTTCGTCATTGTCTTGTTATTTACATAATCTTCCAGCGTAAATACGACTTTAGCGTGTTTTCGCAGGCAAAATGCCGAGTTTTCCACAATATCCGGCGATAAAAAGCCTTGAAAGCGCATATTTAAAATTTCAGCTTCCAAAAGCGGATTATCCTTATCGCAAGTCTTATGTGAATGATTGGCAATCTGAATTATTATGCTACTTGTTATCTCGCCCGTTAAAGTTTTGCCAGTATCTATAAGCCCATGAGAAAAAGTATCTATCCAAATTTTAGAGTCAGCATTTACCATCACCTCGCAGACATCATCATCGTCTAAATACGGCTTTATATCCTTAAAAAGAAAATCCAGCCGCTCTTTAAACCTATTTTCCATCAGGCTGCCTCCAGCTCGCTGTAAAGCTCATATAAATCTTCAAGCTCTTTTTGATATGTTGCTATTTTTTCTTTGATATCTTCTTCATTTATAACTGAAATTGCAAGATAGAGTTTAAGCTCATCCGGCGTTGTTATACCGGCGGAAGATAAAATTTCAAGCATCTGTTTTTCACCGTCTGATACGCTCGGCGTCTGTTTTCTTTTAATGAATTTACGGCGAATAACTTTTTTAGGTGCTGTTTTTTTGATTGGTTCAGTTTTCTGGACAACCTCGTTTTTTACCACTTTTATAGGCTCGGATATATCTTCGTTATCTGTAGTAACTGTTTCTTTTGTTGCTTCATTACTATCTATAACAGCAACTTCAACCTGCTTATCTTCGTTTGCTATTGCTTTCTCTACTTCAGGTATATCTTCATTATCTGTAGCAACCGATTTTTCTACTGCTTTATTGTTATCTACATCATCTGGTTCTATGACATCATTATTTGGCTTGGAATTGATTATTTCTTCCAGTTCTACTTCAGCAATATTTATCTCGGATGTTTTTTCATTTTCCTGCGGCACAGCTGTTTCTTCTGCTAAAATGTCTTCATCAAAGCCTTCGCTGAACTTTTCTTCTGTTTTTTGTTCGTTGTCAGTTATTGAAGTCGGCTTCTCTTCATCATCAAAAGTTTTATCAAACTTTTCCGGCTCGTTTCCATCTATATCTGTTTTTTCTGTTTCAGATTTTGGTTCATTTGTTGGATTTGGCACTGCTACTAAATCGTCAAAGCCTGTATCAATAGTTGCATTGTGTCCTTTGAGCATTTCCATTATGTCTTTATCTTCTGCCGTATTCGGCTCTTTATCCATGATTTCATCATTTCCTTTCTGAATTTCAGCGATATCAAAATCTGCTGCCGATGGCATTTGCGGCAGGTCATTTTCAGGTTTTATCCGCTGTTTTATTTCATCTTTTGTTAAAGCTTTCTTTACTGTTTTTTTCTTTGTTCCGATTAAAGCAAGGACATTGCCTAATAGGTGTTGTATCTTATCTTTAACTGTAGACAATTTCGGTTTTTTTACAGCTTTATTTATCTTTGCAGCCCCTACAAAGTCTTTTAAGCTCTTTGTTTCTTTCGGCAAAAGATTTACATAGCTGTCCACAACAGTACATGAGTCGGATTTCATTGAATACTCATCCGCCGGCGGATATTTCTTGTTAGGAACGTATCGCGTTCTATTGCCCTCTGTTACTTGCGTTTCAGATACTCTTTGCTGAAAAAACGGCACCATATAGTAAAAAAGCTTTTTAGCTAGAATCGGCTTTTGTCCG
Organism: uncultured Megamonas sp.; assembly: GCA_900554895.1. GTDB lineage: Bacteria > Bacillota > Negativicutes > Selenomonadales > Selenomonadaceae > Megamonas > Megamonas gallistercoris. Next base: position 12,295 of record USIX01000017.1, read on the forward strand.
CTTACAAAGACTATTTCCTTATCTTTCGGCATCTTGCCGACTTCATCAGGCTTTAAAAGCTCTCGGGACGTTGATTGCCAGGAGGTATTTTTCTTAAATAAATTTCCTGTTTCGGATTTACTCGTTACCGTTATTGTTTCAGAGCCCAGCATAGAAGATACGGCTTTTTGCGTTTCATGGTTATTCGGCGTATGAAAAACCCGTACAGCGCAGTTATCTATGATGGAAGTATTCTTGCCATAAATATCATAGAGCTGATTTAGAGCCTGAACGATTATAAGCGAACGCAACTGATAGCCTGCCATAGTGGCGATTGCCATTTCAAACTGGTCAATTTTGCCGATTTGCGGGAACTCGTCTAAAAGCAAAAGACATTTATGCTTACTTTTTGAAGCGGAAGATTCCATATTGCGTCTTAAGATGAAATCGAGCATAAGGCGAAACATCGGCTGAAGTGTATTTCTATTTGACGGAGCTGCCACAAGATACAGTGATACCGGTTTATCGTAGTTCATGATATCTTCCAGTTTAAAATCCGATACGGCCGTATTTTTGGATACCACAGGGTCTTGATAAAGCTGAAAACCTGTTTGCGCCGTAGACAAAACGGAGCCTTGTTCTTCCGATGGGCGTGATGCCATAGTATATGCTCCCGATGCTACACGCGGATGCGTTAAGAGGTAGCAATACGGTTTTACGGTGAAATCCAGATTTTTATAATTATCTTTAAAGTATTCTTTTATCTCACTTAGACTTAAAAATTTACTATAGTCGCTATAATACGGATTGTTATCTAAGTCTATTGCCGGAATGCTTAAAATTTCCGAGCGGATACTTCGAAGTTTTAAGGTATCCGTTTGTTCAGTTTCCGTAAAAGCAGCATTAAAGTCGTTTATTTCAACGTAATCGCCGTAAATTTTTTCCAGGATATTATCATCGGAAAAGGCTTCCTCCGGCGTAATGTGCGGATAATACATCATCTCATTTATGGCTTCATCGAAATTTCTCGATGGTGAAGCGATAAACCGTGCAACATCTCCCATATTCGGAACAGGGCGGTGTTCTCTGTCGTGCATATACAATAGATGAACTATAACGGCTTCAATGAGTGCCGATGACGTTACTACCCAGTGCTTACTTTTCGGATCGCTCGACATTTTGCCTGTAGGGTCAGCTATCATATTGGCGATAGTCATAACGTCGGTATATTCCCTATCTGTCCGATAACGTATTTCAGCCAGCGGATTCCAGCGCGCCGTCGTACCGTCTGTCGATAATGGGTCAAATTTTAAAACTTTCTGCTTTAAGCCTTTTTTGCGGTAGGCTGCCGTTAAATGCCAGTTTTCACCGCCTTTTATATCAAGGACAAATACGGACTCTCTCCATGTAAGAAGTGTCGGTACAATGGTGCTTACGCCTTTACCGCTACGAGTCGGCGCCACCAGCAGAATATGACTTTTCTCGTTTATATCGTATTGCAGAAGATATGTCTGCTTAAAAATAAGATTTTTCGTATATGTGAAAGGGTTAATTCCTAAAATAACGCCTTCTTTGGCTCTTAAACGCGCCTTTTTAATATCTTTTTTACCGCCCCAGGAAGCCGAGCCGTGCGTAGTATCGACGTTCTTTCTTTTGATTATAAAAAAGGCTGTCGTTATACCGATTAACATACAGATATATATACTGTTTTCAGCATCAGAAAGTATGGTTGGTATAACGCTTTGTAGTTTTATATACCAGAAAATAAACATCCACGGTTTATATAAAATAAAATTATCAGTAACGCTTATTCCTTCTCCCAGCGCGCTATCATACTCACAGGTATATGCTACCTGCTGCGTTGCAATAGCTAGACCGATTAGCGAGGATAAAATTATTGCCGATAAAAACACGGCAAGTCGTTTTGATTTATCCATAGCCTTCCTCCTTAAAATACAATGTTATTTACAGCCATGATATTGATTGTCGTCCCGGGATTTACAGTGATTTCAGGCTCTATATTCATCTGCTTTTTAAATATCTCGGAGGCTGTATTTATAAGACTTGTCGTTGCTCCCTGCGCTGCTAAATCGCCGCTGTTTCTCCAGCCGTACTCACTATAGTTGTTACCGGAGGCGATATTGCCGAGCGCTCCGATGGCACTTGCGAGTACCCCGGCACCTATTTGTTTTCCGGTATGGTTATCAACATCACCTTCAATGCCGGCATAGCCTTGAGCGTCCACCAGCTTAAACATATTTTCCACATTGTAGCTAGTGCCATTTGGAAAAATTAAACTCATCCATTTTATATCTACTCTTGACTGTCCGTTTGCGGCTCCGCCTGCGTAACTTCCTATAATCCGGCTGCCGGAAGGAATTAAAAGATTATATCCTGTAAGTGAGTCATAAACATCGCTGTTAATCTGTGCAATTACCTGCCCGCCTATCTGACTGTTTATACCGGACAGCAGCGTTGCACTTATAACAGTTCCCGTCATCACGGTATTTTCATCAATCTGCTGCATCTTCATATAGGAGAAACTGCCTTCTGATTGATTTTCCTGTGCTGAAGAATTTCCTGTAGCTGTTTCGCTTTTGTTATCCGTTTTATTAAAAGACATAAAAGATATTGCCGAAGCCCAGATATTTTTATCCTCTTTTTCTTCCTTTTTATTCTCATTACTGTTTTGCGGCATTGGTCGTACATTTTGCACCGGATATGTGCCGGCATTTTGTCCCAGAACTGGAAGCGGTCTTGAATATCTTACAGGTTCTTCATTTGTATCTTGCGGATAATAATTTTGTCTGTTTCCCTGATTTGCAGGTATCTGTCTTTGATTTGAACTATTTTCTACATTGAGATTATTAGCGTTACCTCTGTTTCTTTTTTCATGTTCGGCAAGGGAGTCGTAATTATCCGGAATTTTATCCACATTATTGGAAGTTGATGTACGCTGCTCAGTTTTGGCTACTTCTATTTCTTTTTGTTTATCAGTTGTATTTTCATCATCTGAAGAGGAAAACATAAGTGTTGCGGCAATTCCTGTTAAAAATACAAACAGCAGCGTCCAGACCATTTTTTTATTGACCGTTGAAGTAGTAACAGTTGTCTGCTCATTATCTATTTCCTCTTCGTCTTTTTTTAAGGTATCCGCTATTATTTGCGTATTTTCCGTATCTTTTACGGAATTTTCCTCTTTCTTTCGCAGTCTATCCAGTATTCCCATAAATCAATCCTTCCTTATTATCACGACTTCTTTTTCGTCAAGTTTTAGTACGGCTTCATCGAAAACCGTATCCACCGTAAATGTATTATCCATAGATTTATAGTTGGCCAAGATGAGCTTATCGTCTTTATCTTTTACAAAAAGGACCGGCAGCGTTTTTATATCCTTGAATTTTATATATGTCCGTCTGCCGTCATTAAATACGGCCGTCGGCTTAAAATCCACATTCTTATCTGCTTTTATTTTATAGTTGAAGCTTATATTTTCCGGATTTACACCGCGCTGAGCGATATAAGATGTTTCTTCCTGTTTTTTCAGCTCACTTTTAACAATATCTTCATTGCCGTAGCTCCAGCTGACCATAGGATTAAACCAGCTGCCGGAACTTAAAAGTATCTGATAGATATGACCTTTATCCGTATTTACGATAACGTTTGTGGCAATATTGTTGGCTATGGGTTTTACGTAAAGATGCGACGTGTTATTAACACTTGCATGGTCAATCATCCACTGCGCCGTATCACCGCCGCCGACATACGTTATGCTCTCTCCGTCGGCAAATTTGATATCCGTCAAATAGCCGATTTTACAGTAAATTTTATAAACCTGCTCCGGTCCGTAGGCAAAAACCATACGGGCATAACCTTGAGCGTTTATACCGTCTTGAATGTAGTTGTTGGATTTAGAGGAGTTGGGTACGTTTAAAACGTAATCATTTGTTGCCTGCCGTGGCGCATCATATTTAATTTTTTCCACTTTAGGCGTTTCATCTTGCGGCGGATTTTCCTTAAGATTTTTTAAGTAATCTTTTATTTCCTGTTTTTGTTTTATATCTTCCGCCTGTTTTTTCTTCAGATTTTCTATTTTTTGATTAAGCTCTGTTATTTTACTGTCTTTATCACTATCTTCCTTATACTTTGCTTCAAGCTGCGTCAGTTTTTCGTAGAGTGCGGCTACAGCTTTTTGCACATCATAATCTGCATTTTTGCTTTCTTCTATGCTTTTAATTTCCTGTTTTACACTATTAATATCATTGGCACTAGCGAAGGTAATGCTGCTGACAGACATAGCGATAAAAAAGACTGTTACAAGTTTTTTTCTCATTAGCTCAGTTCTCCCTATTTTTCTTTTACGGCTTCCTTATCCCAGGAAAAATCCGTTATATAAATCCCAAGCGGATTTTTAAGTGCCATCTCTTCATTTTCCGGCGGTTTTATGGCAACCGTGAAAATGCCTGACATTTCATTTACGGTTTTAGTACCGCTGTCAAAGCCGTAAATCGTTTCCACCCAGCGCACCTGATAGGAATTAGTGCTGCCTGAAAGCGGCAGCACCACGCTTATCTGTACCTGAGTTGTTTCATTTCCAAGCATTTTAGCTACATCTTCCGATTGCAGATAATTATTTAATTTACTCATAGCATCTCTGCTTAAAAAGGCATATGCACTATTAACATTTCTTTTATATAAAACGGGATCAAGCGGGATTTCACGCGTCTTTTTGACAAAATCCGTGATGAAGTATTTTATGGCAACTTCCTGCGGATTATATGTCTGCTCTTGCAGGTATCCGGCGTTTCGCACAATGCCTGTCTGCGTATCCACCTCTACAATGTAAGGTTTTACTTCAGATTTTGTCGCAAAATATATAAGTGAACCCGTCATTACAACAATTACTATGGCAAGCACGGCGCAAAGCCTTAAAAGGTTGTATCTGTCATTTGTGAGTTTAGACAGTTCCACATCGTAATCATAACTTGCCTTATCAGCCGGATTTACAGGTCTTGAACTTGTTATATACGGTGCGGGTTTGAAAAAGTCTCGTATATTCATTTTTTACTCCCAATTTACAAAGATGTATTTTTGCCAATCCATTTTATTGTTGCGGCAATACATAATAACGGCGTTAAAAAACTTTTTACCTGCCGTGTATTTTGTATTGTAAATAAGCCCATGTAGGTACGCAGCGGATATTTTAAGTTCATTTGCGCAGCGCGTTATATTGCCGTTAAAACGACTGTTTACAATATCTTCTACAAATTGTTTCCTATTAAATCCTAGTATTTTGTCTTCTGGCATAATTAAATCTCCTTATGATATAAAATATGATGTAAATAATATTGGCTAAAAACATAATGATAAAAAATTCCCCGACGGAAAAAAATCCAATAGCAGCACTGATTGCCCAGATATCTCCGTCACCCATTTTTAAAATGACAAGTTTATCTCTGTTTAAATAGTGCCTTATAACCTGAACGAAAATTACAAGACATAAACAGGTGCAAAGCGGCACAGCTAGAAAATCCACGCTTATTTGTACGTTTCTAATAAACGCGGCAAAATGATTTTCTAAATCAAAAAGTGCATACAGCACAAAACCTGAAAATACAAACGGCAGATAAGGCAACCCTTCTGATACATTTTCGATAGATGTATATTCTGTTTTTGCCGGTACATAATCCGTTTTTTTTAGTTTCATGGTAGAAGTATACATAAACGTCAAAAAAAGCATACCGGCTAATAGATTGTCAAGATAACCATTCACATTGAAATAAACAGCATAAACCGTACTCAAAAGAAAAAGCAGTATGCAGACATATACATTTACCGTTTTCGTTCTTAAATCCTCAATCACAAGGTATAGCGCTGTTAAAAATATGCAAATCTCCATAATGTCTCCTAAATTAATTGTTGTCTGCCATATATTCACTTCTGGTACTGCCCGGACTTATAAAATAACTGTTTGAAAGCGGCTTTTTCGTTTTTAACTCATAGTAGGTATAATGCTCGCCTTCTTTATGCGGTGTATAAGTAAAATCTTCCATGTTTTCGATTTCATTTATATATCCAAGGTCTATAAGCTCATCCAGTTTTTCCGGATACGTCTTCTGATTTTTGGAAACAGTTTTTCCGTCCTCATCAATATACGTATCTTTTTCATCCACCATCAGATGATTTACCGCATAATCTTCAAGTGCCGCGTCAATAAATACCATTTGCTCACGTTTCACATCAAATTGAAATGAGTAATACGACCGAAGTGATATTATTCCGATGAGGAAAATAATAGCTATCATAAGAGTATATAAAACAAGCTCCCACATTAAAATTGCCTTTCTCTTCATAGTTGACCTCCCTTTTTATCTCTTAAATCCATACTAGCACGAAATATACATGCGAAAGTCTCGACTTTTATTTTCTTGAAAAAAAGTCTGTAAGCCTTGATATATAAGGATTTTTGGTTTTTAAAATCTCAATGTGTCCGATGAAAACAGCCGGAATTTTGTTGGGATTTAAAAATGTGTCCGATTCGGACATATTTTAAGCTTTATGATTTGCTATACGGCAAAACTTAAATACCCTGTTAAATCCATACTATCATGAAAGTCGATTTTAAAAGTCTCGATTTTTGAACAAAATAAAAAAAGCCTGTAACCCTTAATTTATAAGGATTACAGACTTTTAAGCCTATTTTTTGTCCGATGAAAACGGGGAACTTTTTGTCAGTAAATGGAAAGTTGTCCGAATCGGACTAGTTTTTTGTGTCCGATTCGGACACATTTAGTTTAGTTTCTGTTTCTTTTATTGCTGCCCGATAGCCTGTCAGTGCCGAATACGGAGAAAACTGCGCTGCTCTTTCTTTTTTCGACATCTTTGGTCTTGTTTTGGATACATAATGCGGAAGATTTATAATATCATCATATTTATTCATGCTCTATGACCACCTATCGTATTATTTCTTTCTCTTCCCGTTGCACCTTCTTCAAAATTCAAGCCTTTTAAAATGGCATTTTTGCCGAATTTCTTTTTTATATCAAGTATTGTCTTTTGAATTTTTTCTTCCTTAAGAGATTCTGCCTCGTCTATCTGCAAAAAGAGATTAAGCTGTTCAACCTTTATATTTTCATATTCTGTGCGGGAAATAACATGATTTGCTGTGATATTAAGGCGCCGTACAGATAAATGCCGGTTTATTATTTTATCAAAAAGTTCGATAGTTGCGTCTATTATTTTAGACATAGAGGCAGTATACTTACTTAAATTGATACTGCCATGCGCACCTTTAGGAATTTTACGGCCGTATCTGTCAATCACGATATCTCCTTTATAGCTTCCGGAAACATTTTCAATATCATAACCTATATCCATCACAATCTGGTTGGTTAAAAGATTTTTATCCATAAGAGAAAGAGCCAAGTTGTCTGCCATTTCCTTTATAACTATTTTAGCTTTATCCCATAGATACGGCATTTTTAAAACCTGACCGGAAGATATGCTTTTCACTTCCGGCTTATATGCTTTAATATCTGCTATAGTGCAGCTTTCCCAGCCCCAGGCATGGTCGATTAAAAGTTCAGCATTGACACCGAATAGTTTATACAATAAATCTTCATTATGATAATCCGTTTTTTTACCAAGTGAGCAGCGAGCGATATCTCCCATAGTGAAAAGACCGTGCTCTTCAAGCTTTTTAGCATATCCTCTGCCTATTCGCCAAAAATCCGTGAGAGGGCAATGCGACCATAAAAGTTTTCGATAAGACAGTTCATTGAGATTTGCAATTCTCACGCCGTTTTTATCTGGTTTTATATGCTTTGCTCCGATATCCAATGCTATTTTTGCCAGATACAGATTTGTTCCAATGCCGGCAGTCGCCGTTATCCCTGTTGTTTTTAAAATATCCAGGATAATTTTCATGGCAAATTCACGAGCAGAAAGATTATACAGCTTTAAATAAGAAGTGGCATCAATAAAAACCTCATCTATGGAATATACGTGAATGTCTTGCACTGAAACGTATTTTAAATAAATTTCATAAATTCTTGTGCTATAATTTATATAAAACGCCATACGCGGTTTAGCGATTATATAACTAAGTTCTAAAGAAGGATTGTTTTTGAGCTCTAAATTGTCACAGGAAGAACCTGTAAATATATGTTTTTGTGCAAAATATTTTCTTTTTGCATTTATTCTTTTTACACTTTGAATAACTTCATACAGTCTTGCCCTTCCCGATATGCCGTATGATTTCAAAGAAGGAGATACGGCAAGACATATTGTTTTTTCTGTGCGTTCAGTATTTGCCACTACAAGATTTGTTGTAAGCGGATTAAGAGCACGCTCTACACATTCAACAGAAGCATAAAAAGATTTCAGGTCGATTGCAATATATGTATTCATGGTATTTCCTCCTTTCCTAATCAATATTATTATAGCATAGTATCTATTTTGAAAGGAGTTTTCTCATGAAAACAAAAAACATCACTTTTGGCACTTATATCTATAACTGGTATATGATTTATAAGTACCCGAAACATCAGGCAACCACGCGAAATGTAAGCCTTACGTATATAAACGTGCATATACGTCCGTCGAACTTAGGCAGAAAATTTATCAAAAATCTTACAACGCAGGATATCCAGGAATTTTTGTCCGAGCTCATGCAAAGCGGCAATCGTTCCATCTTAAAAACAAACAAAAAAGGTCTTTCCAACTGGACCGTCAGCAAAATTCGTACTCTTATAATTGCATCGTTAAACCAAGCAGTTCGGGAAAACCTCATCAAAGACAATGTAGCTTCATATACGGAAAACATAAAAATCTTAGCAGCACCCAAAAATATTTTCACTAAAGAACAGCAGATATTATTTTTAAATAATTCTAAAAATTACAGGTATTATCTGGCATATAAACTTTTATTTTTCACCGGATGCCGCCGCTCTGAAATATTAGGTATCAGCTGGGACAGAGTAAATTTTCAAAACAACACCATCTTCATTAGCCAGGTACTCGTTGTCGTTAACAATAAACCGATACTGAAGCAAATACCAAAAAATAAATCCTCCATAAGGCTTTTACCCATTCCAAAGGAAATAATGACGGAGTTAAAAGCCTTGAAAGAAGAACAAACAGATTATTTCAACAAACATAAATACATTAATACGTATAATCTCGTATTTTGTACTAAAAAAGGCGATGTATATAATCCCAATAATCTTTTACAAAATATGAAAAAGCGCTTAAAAAAACTCGGTCTGCCACAGGATTTGCATATTCACTCTACTCGTCATACGTTTGCCACTAATCTAATCCATAACAAAGTCGCCATTGTAGATATACAAAAACTCGGCGGCTGGTCGTCCCCGGATGTTCTTCTTAATCTGTATGCACATACATTACAGGAAAGTCAGATTGAAGCTGTAAATAAATTGTATGCTGAATTTAACGAGAACGACTTAAAATCCAAATAACATTGTGTTTTCTGCCGCCTCTCATTTCTTCAAACAAAAGAAATATCCCGCGACTACTGT
>USIX01000018.1 GCA_900554895.1 uncultured Megamonas sp.
AAGCAATCACATCACTATCTGAAATATCGCCACATACATCTAAAAGAATTTCACGCTGCCGCTTCCACGCCATATTATTAAAAAATATGGTAGATGACACCATCTTCAGGACCTCAATATCTGCAATATTTTCACAGATAAACTCATTAAAATCCCTTTTGCTTCTCGGCGCACCATTGATGAAATAACTCGTAACGTGTCCGGAAAATTCTTTTTCCGCCCTGCCATTTTGCTTAATCCATTTTTCTTTATAAACTTTTTTTAGAAATATCCTGTTTTTATTCTCCAGCTCCACCACAGCTTGAACGCTGTGCTCAATCCCGCCGTCTTTTAGCGGATTGCCTGTCAGCTTATTGGCAATCTTAATATCGTTATCCAGCTTTTTATCAAGGCTTGATTTATCCATTAAAAGCCAATAATAAGCGTCGGCAAGAGTAGTTTTACCTACTCCATTTTTGCCGTAAATATTCTTGTCCTCACCATCAGCTTTTAAAATAAAGTGTTTTACATTTTTAAAATTAGTCAACTCTAAAGAAATAAGTTTCATTGTCTTCCTCCTTATGCTATAATCAAATCAAGTTTAATAATTTTGTTTGTTCCGGTTGTCTTAGTGACAGCCGGCTTTTTTTATATCCAGCATAAACTTAAACCAGAATACATAAAATTCCTTAGCCGTCAGGAAGCCTTTCCTGCCCAGCAGTCTTTCCACCATAGCTTTATTCAGCGTTATTCTTTCCTGCATTTACTCTCACCTTTCTTTTTAACTTTCGGGTATAAACCCTTGTCATAGCACATTCTATCGTCGGCGCATACGGTAACTTTTAGACCGCAAACAAGACACAGCTTCTGTGCTTCATATTCTTTTATACGTTTGCCGCACCGCCAACACCGCAAAATCATCACCATCTTTCGATAAACCATAACAAGTATTGTATGGAAACAAAATCACATTTTCATATATCGTTCGTATTCCGAATACGGAATACGGATAAGTCTGTTGTCTCGTTTCGCCTTTATTGCACCAGTGCGGATGCGCTCATAGATGGTCGTATAACTCGTATCCACCTTTTCGGCAAATTCCTCAATCGTGAGCCATTCCTTCCGGTTCTTTAACCTGGCTTCCTGCATTTCCAACGTTTCTTTGTGCATTTGTAAAACTTTTTTAGAAATAGTAATCATTTCATCAAATTCGCGAAGAGCTGCTTCTTTCAGCCTTATAAAAGTACGTATCTTAATTTCGCATTCCAATTCCAAATCTTCCAATCAAATCACCTTCTTTTTCAACATTTTGTTTTCCCGCAATACAGCTTCATGCTCTGCTTGTATAGTAGCTAACCCTTTATCAAATGCACCCATAAAATCACCTCGGTAAAACTCGCTTGATTTCCTGATTTATCTCGTCTATCGTGTAACCAATATTACGACCCATGTCGACAACCATTGCCATATAATCCTGCTCGATTTCTTCAAGTACTTTTCCTGTTATCATTTTCTTTCCGGCAAAATATTTTCTAGCATATGCTATAGCTGAAAGTTTCGTTAATGCCTTTTGATAATGCTTGTCGTTATCTCTTTTTACTTTTATTTTGGTTTGTAAATCATTCGCTACAATTTCAAAATCAATTCCTATAATCTTTGCCAATACCTGCGCATTATTTAAATAAACCTTAGATAATTCATTGTCATCCGTAAGTGCATAATAAGCTGCTAAATCCAGATAAGTGTCATAATGCTGTTTAATTTCCGATGCTTTGATTAATTCCATATTTTTTACCTCGCAAAAGTTTTATTTCGGTAGCAACCCGATGAAATGCTATAAGTTTAGACACAGCGGTTTAATCAGTAACCCACCGCCAAGCGTTCGTCTGGACATGGAGAATTTACATAGTAATAACTAGGCTTTATTAAATTTTTTATGTTAAAACTCGTTTAGGTATTTAATTTCTTGTTGTATAGTTTCATCTAATACATTAAAAAATTTTTTATACGTAATCTTGATATATTCAACTTCAGTTAAAAGTGTTGGTTGTATACTTTTCTGCAATTCAAATTTAACATTTAACAAATTTTTTAATCTCTTTTGAGACAAATATTTACTTATATCTTGTTTTGTCATTACATTCTGCCGTTCTTCAAGTTGCCGCTTGAGTTCGGCATTTTCTTTTTCCAGTTCTTCATAGGATTTGTTCACTTTATCGCCTCCTTAATAGCCTAAAATTTTTCTAATCTGCCATTCAACTTGTCTCTTGAGTATAAAATCAGGTGTTTTACCCGTCATCAAGGCTTCAGCTATTTGTTTAGCTTTTTCATTTCCTTCTGCTATTTTCTTCTGTACGGCATTTTCTAAATCAGTTGCTATTTCAAACGGGTCTTTATCCAAGTTTCTGCCAAAATGAACAGCTTCTAAAGCGTAATGTCTAGGGAAAAACCTATCCAAATCTTGATGTAGTCGGTTTGATACTTCACACATAGCGTATAAATCTACAGCTCGTTTATATGAAGCTTCCTGTACAAATTCATACTGTTCTAACCATGAATTTTCTTCATTTGAATTTAACATCTAATCGCCTCCTTAATAGCCTAAAATTTGTAAAATTATTAGTGCCGATATTGTTATTGCCGCAATTATTAATAGTGGTTTAAGAAGCTTTATCGCCAGCAAAATTAATGACGGTATACAACAAACTATTAATAACAAGGCGAAGAAAACTAATGGAATAAGGAATAGTGTTCCTATACCTAAGCCGATATACTGAATAATTTCCATAAATATTTAATCACCCTTACAATTTGTACTCCCAATTATCTACTTGCAGGTTCGAGGCTTTATTTCAACCTCTTAGCCAAATAATGCCTGCTGTTCGCGGTCGAAGTTGGCGATGAAACCGAGCTGCGTTAATATTTCATGGATTTTAAGTCTGCCTTTTTGCGTCCATTTCGTATACATTTTCGTTTCCTGTCTGCCATCACTTCGTGTAATTGAAATTGTTTCGGATTTTGTATAACCTTTATTCATTTTGTCGTTATACAAAATCCACTGATTATTTACCTTATGCTGGATTTTTTCATCATGCAGGATTTTATTTAATTTTTTGGCACTCAAGCCGTAATCAGCGGCAATCTGTGTCGTTGTTACCGTTCCGGTGGATTGCAGAATGATATCCACATATTCCGCCTTTGGTTTAAACTCTGCAATCTGCTGCGCCTGCATCTGATTTTCCGCAGTAAGCGTTGCAATCTGTTTTTCCTGCTCAATACGTTTTGCTCGTTCCTCTTTAAGTGCTGTGAAAACTTTTATCGCATTATCCGGGTCGGCAAGCATGATTTCGATTGTCTGCGTCGTGGCATATATACCGTGCTTGTTAATTGTCGGTAAGACTTCATCAAATACCCAGCGTTCAAACTTTTCAGCATTCGGTAATTTGCTTCTGATGATTAAGCGGTAAACATCGCCTTCTGGAATAAAATTAAGCTGTTGTTTTCCACCTTCCGTAAGGGTGTAACGTTTTGTTATACCCTTACAATGGTCATTAATAGCTTTACTTACATTCGTATATCCTAAAGCCTTTGCAACATCACTAGCACAAAATAAAATCTTATTGCTTTCTTGAATTATTCTCATCTGACCAAATTCTGGTTTATTAAAAATTTGTAATTCGTTCATTTATTTTTTCCTTTCTTACTTCTTACGCTTAAAGCGTTGTTATTGGGTAAAAAAATAAGATTACTATAAGCAATACAATACACTTTTTCTATTGCCGGTATATATTTGCTATTGGGAGTACAAAGACCTCTTTCCCATGCACTTATAGTATCTTTACTTACACCTATTAGTTTTGCAGCTTGTTTTTGCAATAAATTTTTATTAATTCTAGCTGCTTTTATTGTTATTTTCATCAAATCACCTCGCTTTGATGTTTTTATTATACTACGCTTAAAGCGTCTTGTAAATACTTAAAGCGTATTTTTTTTATAAAAATATTGCTTTTAATACGTTTCAAGCGTATAATTTAGATAAAAACGGAGGATATACTCATGAGTGATTTAGGTAATAAAGAAATTTTTTCTGCAAATTTAAAATATTATATGAACCAATATAACAAAACACGCCAAGATATTTGTAATGAGTTGAATTTTAAATATACTACTTTTTCCGATTGGTATAACGGGAAAAAGTATCCTCGTATAGACAAAATAGAAATGTTAGCAAGCTATTTCCATATTCAGAAATCTGATTTAATTGAAAGACATTCAAACGAAAAAGATTTACCGGAACTTACCGCAAAAGATGAGCGTGAAATAGAAAGTGATTTGGAAGATATGATGCACTCCGTAGCCAGTGCTGCATGCGAGAGCGATGAAGACTTTGAAGATATAGAAGCGTTTAAAGCTGCCGTTAAGGTTGCTATGGTGCAGGCGAAACGTATTGCCAAAAAGAAATACACTCCAAAAAAATACCGTAAATAGAAGGTGCTGTATATGGATATAAAAGCAAAAGCCGAAAAGCTAATAAAAAAATATGGCACAAGCGACCCGTTTGAAATTGCCAAACAAGAGAATATTCACATTATTTATACAAATCTAGGCGGCAAGTTCGGTAACTATGTAAAATACAAACGTGAAAAATTTATTCTAATAGATAACACGGCTACACCTCCTGAAATGCTTAACTTTGTCTGCGCGCATGAACTCGGACACGCTCTTTGTACAACTAAAGAAAATACACAATGGCTTAAAACCTACACTATGAGCATAAACAGCGATAAGATTGAACGTATAGCAAATACTTTCGCTGTCGAGCTCTTATTGCCGGATACATATTTGAAAGAAAACGCTGATACCAGTATCTACGATTTAGCCAGAATAAAAGGTATTCCAGCGAAGTTCATAAACTTGAAACTGAAAAATTAACTATATTAGGAGTGATAGCGTGGATTTTAAAAATCATTAGATAAAACACAGCATGATTTATATGTAAAGCCTAAGTCAAACGAAAAGGCAATTTGATATTCACTAGTGATGACTTTTGGAAAAGTAAGTATTATAAATCTAATAAAAATCTTTAAGGAGATTAAACTTATGGAAATTACACATTTACAAGTAAATGGATCTATTTTAAAAGAAGTCGGTGAAAAAATTCCTGATGTAGTGGTGGCATTAAATGAATTAATAAAAAATGCTTATGATGCAGAAGCAACTGAAGTAGAAATTTCTCTTAACGCGAATAATAAAAAACTTATTATTCAGGATAATGGTATTGGAATGGATAGATCTACAATAGATGCTCTATTACAAGTAGGTCAAAGTAAAAAAAATTATGGTACATTGAATTCACATACAAATAGATATGTTCAAGGCTCAAAAGGATTGGGATTTTTATCAGTATGTAAATTTGGAAAAATTGTCATTTGGGAAACTAAAGCTAAAGAAAACCCGGGCTATTGTATATCAATAGATTTTAACAAATTATATTCCGTTAAAAATATTTCTGATGAAGATATCATTATTAATGAAAGAGATTCTATTTCTTATGGAACAAAAATAACTATTAATTTAAACGACTATGAGGCCCAAAGATTATCACAACATTTTTCCAACGAAAAAGATAGATACAAAATTTTATATTCTTTTTATGATGATAATTTTACAATAAAATTAAATATAAATGGAACAAGATATGATAATACAAATAAAATAAAACTAGAAGAAATTTCTCCTAATTATTTGTTATACAATGTTAAATACAACACTGGAGAACGTATAATAAAATTTTACTGTAAAAACAAACTACTTTTTTCGGAAAAATTTGACTATGATTTCAAAAAATATGAAACAAAAATAAATATTAATCTCAATATTTATCAATTTAATTTATCATCTCCTACGGGAAATAAAAAATCAATTCCAAAATTATTTTATAATGATATTGATAATCTCACACCTTTAATTTACTTTTATAATAATTTCTTTAAAAACTATCAATTATTCAATCCAGAAATATTATCGAATACACAAACAGCGTTAGTTTTACGACAAATTATTGGATTTATTAACATAATACCTGATCCTAAATTTATTGATTTTAACTCAGATAGAACTAATTTACTTGACAACGAATATACTCAAATATTAACTAATTTTTTATTAGAAATTAATAAACGTATTCAAGCAAAAGGTAGTAAATTTAAAAAAGAACATTTAAATATCTTAAATTCAAAAAACAATTTGACAATATTTGACAAACAAAAAGTAACAAATAATACCATAGATGCTAATAAATTTAAAATAAATACTACAGAAGATTTTCGACAATTTATTTCAGATAATATAAAAATAAAAAATCTTTTTGATATAAAGTATGATGAAAATGTTGTATCTTATAGTCTTTTTAAATATTGTACTACTTTAAATGTTGTAGGTTCTATTCAATTAAAAAAATCAGAAACAGAATCGGCTTCTGCAAAGGATAGTTCTAAAAATCCAGGATCAGAATCGGCTTCTCCAAAAGATAGTTCCAAAAAATTATATAATCCAGCTGAAATCATTTTAACTAAAAAAGAAAATATTACAATTAAAATTCCTTCGGAACAAATTGATTTATTAAATTATATATATAAAGCTACTAATAGTATAGGTGAAAAAATCGATAAAAAAGATATACAAATATTTGTCAATGATAACCCCATATCCACAAATATTTTGCCTTCTATTACAGAAGAATGTAGAAAAAAAATCCAATTTGTTTATAATGACCCAAATACATCTAAAGCTGTATCTACCATGTATATAGACTTTGTATTAGCAACAAAAAAGTTAAGGACAAAATCATCACAAACATCTACAATTTTACTACCAACGAATAAAACATATACATTACAACATTTTCCAGTTGTGACAAAATTAATTGAACAAATTAATTCATTACCTAGAGTTAAGTATCAAGAAATTATTGCTTGTTCTTTGCGTGCTATTTTTGATATAGGACTTGAAGAAATCAAACAATCAAATAAACTAGCTTTTTCTGAAAATAACTTTGTAAACAATGTTTATGCAGTATTTGATACTGTTATCAATAGAGAACCTAAAAAATATTTTTCTACAATAGCAGAACAGACAGGTATGAGTTTTAATACCATAAAAAATACAGTTGATTTTTCTTCATTGAGAGAAACACTAAAAAAAGCCCATGTGGGTGCTCATCGTTCAACATCTTACTTGACTGATGATGATATAATAAAATTAGGTATATTAGCTGGTATTTATATCGTTTTTATTCAGGAGTTATTGTATAATCCTGATATTAAATAAAAGGAATGAGGATTAATGTTATCGGATATTACAGATAAGGATATAGAGTTTAAAGACTATAAAAAGCAATCGGATATACACGGAACAGCACTTTATCCAGCTGTTATGATTGCTCCAATACAAAAAAAAATACTTGAGGAACTATTATCTGAAGATAATACCATTCATACTATTTTTGATCCCTTTCATGGTTCGGGTACTGCTTTATACGAAGCAAGTGTTCTATCTGATAATATTATGGTTTTTGGATGCGACATTAATCCATTAGCTAACTTATTTACAAAAGTAAAATTAGAAGGTATTGATTTTCATTCTATCCATAAAAATATTGATTCTTTAAAAAGTATCATTAATAATCCTCCACCTATAATAGAAAATCTTTATTTTCCTAAAATAGATAAATGGTTTAAGCCAGATATTATAAGTGCCTTATCATTATTAAAAATGGCCATTAATAATATAAATTGTAAAAAAAATCGACTTTATTTTTGGTATATGTTGTGTGATATTATTAGAAAGTATAGCAATACACGTAGTTCTACTTACAAATTGCATATGCGCAGTCAAGAAAAGATAAATACTTTGCCTTCTGGAGAGCATTTAATAGAAGATTATATTTTACGTATTGAAAAAAATATCAACAAATTTAAATATCATACTAAAAAATATAAACTTTATAAACAAGATATTTTATCCAAAATAAAAGAGTTTAATCCAAATGAATTTGATATTTCTATTACATCTCCTCCTTATGGCGATAATGCAACAACTGTTCCTTATGGTCAATTTTCAATGTTAGCATTGTATATTATTGATAGAAGAGATTTAGAATTAGAAGGATGGGAATTAGAGAACTATTCTATTATTGACAATTATAGTTTAGGTGGCAAAAAAACTAAAACAAGTCTTTCAGATTTCGAAAGTTCACTATTACAACCATATTTATCAAAAATCAAAGAAAGCAAACATAAAAAGGTTGTTAATTTTTTTAAAGATTATTTTACCTTTCTTAAAGAATTAGTTAGAGTAACAGATAAATATATCGTTATTACTTTAGGACATCGAACTGTAGATAGAGTAAAAATAGACTTAACACAAATAACGCAGGATTACTTAGAACAGTATCATTTTAACAATATTTTAACTAGAAAACGTAATCTTTCAAAAAAACGTATACCTAAAATTACTTCCCTGGTTAATAATCACCCTGTATCTTCAATGAATAAAGAATATATTAGTATTTTTCAATATCAACAGTAAACATTTCAGCTTCATGTTTCGATTGACATGGAGCTTTTTTTCTTTCATACTGAATACATAGTAATAACTAGGCATTTGGAAAGGAATATAAAATGCCTACAATTCATGAACGTATAACAAAAAAGGACTAGAAAAAATCTAGTCCTTAAAGTCTTTCATAATGCGACCATAAGCTGATTATTTTTATAGTTTGTTCTTCCTCATAAACCTGATATACCAAACGGTGCTGAAGGTTTATTCTTCTTGAGTAGATGCCGGCTAAGCTTCCGACCAATTTTTCATATCTGGGCGGCATCTTATACGGGTCTTGAGCTATCAGGTCAATCAAAGCCTTAGCTTTTTTATCAAGATGAACTGCTTTCAGTTTCGGAATATCTTTAACGGCTGTTTTCGTATAAACGATTTTATACAATTACCATTCAACCTCGCTTTCCGGCACGCAATTATCAAGCGGAGTGTTTCTTCCGTCTATAATTTTATCTTTCATTTCCGGATTGGATAGAATGGACAATGTTTCAATTAAACCTCTGTATTCATCTTCGCTCAATACGACGGCATTGCCGAATTTTGTGGTAATATTCAATAAATCGTTATACTTAATAGTGTTTTCCAACATCTCAAAAATATTCTGTCTAAAATTTGTAATATTTGTTGTTGTCATTGCAATCACCTCTCATGTACAGTATAATGTACATATATAAATAAAGTCAATGAAAAACAAGAAAGCACCGGCATTTACCGGTGCTAATCTTAAATAGTTTTTGCAATTAATGCTTCCTGCAATACTTTAGAAAAATTTATGCCTTTATCCAGTGCTCTTTGATTGAGCCATGCAGGAATGGTGAGAGTTTTCTTGACGGATTTAGTGTTTTTCGCTAAATCAATATCAGATTTTATCAGTGTAGCGAATGTATTCTTTTCAAGGTGCATATCTTTGATGTCAGTGGCTTTCGGCGGTTTAATGCCGTCTTCCAGTAATCCTAAAACAAACAGCTCCATCGCTTCCGCTGCTCCCGTCAGTACTTCCGATATATCATCGCCGAATGTTGTACATCCTTCTAAATCTGGAAACTCAGCCCAAATACCGTCGGTATCTTCATGGATAATTGCCGGATAAATAAAAATCATGATTATCCCTCCGATTTCAATTTATAGTGAGGCAGGAAGGGCATTATTTCAGCCCTGTCCTTTTAAGGATTGCATTGAGCAGTCCTATAGGTACATCCTTACCGTGTACAGCAATGACTTCTACCTTATCATCTTTTATCAGACGATGGTGGCTGCTTCTTAAAAACGTCTTGCCAGCCGTTTTTAAGAAGCAGCTTCAATAAGTCTTTGTCTCGCATAATATCAGTACCTCCTCACATTCATAATTATAATACGTGTATACGTATATGTCAACCTACATAGTAATAACTAGGCATAATAAAAGGAGAATTATTATGGCTAGAATATATAAGAAAAACAATTCATACTACTTTTCATTTGAAGCTGGCCGCGATGAACGGACCGGCAAACGCCAGCGCATCGTCCGCGGCGGTTTTCGCACAAAAAAAGAAGCCCAGCAGGCAAGTGCTGAGCTTGAAGTAAAATTTAATACTGGCAAAGTAATAGCCAAACCGAGCGATATCACGCTGCACGAATTCATGTGGGAGCATTGGCTACCTTACCATGGATACCAGGTAAAGCCGTCCAGTATCCACGCCATTAAAGTGCATTTAAGACGTATTGATAAATATTTTAATAATATAAAACTAAAAGATATAACAACGCTGCAATGCAATCGTTTTGCACTTCACATGTTGGAACAAATGCAGCTAAGCCGCAATGTCGTCTCTTCGACTATAGCATATTTAAAGATAATATTCAAATATGCTATATATGTAGAAAATATACTGATTAATAATCCTGTTGATTATGTAGTAATTCCCAAGTATTATAACCAGCAAAAAGAAAATGCGCTGCGCCAAAAGAAAAAACCGCTTTATCTGGAAAAAGAAACATTGAAAAAATTTTTAACCGAAGCTAAAAAGGATTTTAAAAACTTTCCGTTTTACATGGCCACCGTATTAATGACGTACACAGGAATGAGAATAGGTGAAGTATTAGCTTTACAATGGGATGATATAGACTTGAAAAACAAAGTAATTCACGTGAAAAACGGTTATTTTTATTTAAGCAATAACCAATTCATTATACAGACACCGAAAACAAAAACCAGTATGCGAGACATAACTATTCACGATTTACTGATTAAAGAAATAACAGCGTACCGGAAACAATTCATTGCCTTTAAAATGCGTTCATTTTCATGGTTTGAATGTGATTATGATTTTGTTTTAACTTCGGTAAGATTTCCCGGAAGACCATTTTTAGAACAAAGTCTGAAGAGCTGGATGCATACTATCGGTAAACGAATAGATATAGATTATATTCATCCGCATATATTCCGCCATACTCATGTATCACTACTCGCAGAAATCGGCGTACCGCTCGAAGTGATTCAGGAAAGGCTTGGCCATGCCAACGACACGACAACACGACAAATCTATCTGCATATAACGAAGAATACAAAAAATGAAGCCGCGGTCCGCTTCGATAAATTGATGTCTAAAATCTAAATGGCACCCAAAAGGCACCCATAACGAAAATAGCTTAATAAAAATCCTTGATTTTCTTATAATCTAAGTGTTTTATTGATACGCTATAAAAATCAATACCTTTTTGACAATTATATTAAAAGAAAGTTTTTTCTGATAAATATATGGGATAAAAAAGGGAATTTATTCTTATAAATTCCCTTCAGCATGTATCACCCTTACGCAAAGTAACCGGCAGAATTTTTTCCGTATCTACTTTTTTCCCTTGTATTAAGGCAACAATCATATTTGCCGTCTCTGTTGCCAACAAAGTTATCGGCTGCACAATCGAAGTTATATTATAAAAACCGCTCTCTGTTATGAATGTACCGTCATATGCTATGAATTTTATATCTTTTGGAATACTTAAATTCCGTTTATGCGCTTCATTCAAACAGGTATTAATTACCATATCCGCTCCAAACACACCGTCAACTTCAGGATATTTTGCAAAAACTTCTTTAACCGTTTGTCTGTAATAATCCATACCGAACTGGTTCCAGCCCATTTCATAATTTATAACCTCAATACCGCTTTTCATCATTTCATTTTCAAAAACCGCATGGTGTAAATGCGCCGGTGTAGAAACGCTTTTTGCTCCCATTATCTGAACAGGATGTTTGCAGCCTGCCTGTATCATTGCCTGTGCCGCCAATCTGCCTCCCTGTTCATGGTCTGAACGTATAATCGGAATTTTACTGTTGATAATGCGGTCAAAAGCTACAATCGGTTTATTAATATTATTATACAAACCGATTTCCAGTGAATGACATCCCATAATAATTCCGTCAATCATCTGTCTTTGCAGCATATTAACCAGTTCATGCTCAGCATTTTCTCTCTCAACCGTTGAACATACCATTATTTTATAACCGTGCTTATACAATGCAACCTCTAAAGAGCCGATAAACGTTCCAAAAAACGGATGGGCTACATCAGGTACGATAACACCGATTATATTAGTACAATTATGAAATAAATTTCGTGCTAATTCATTCGGCACATAATTAAGCTTCTCTATCGCATCCAATACTTTTTTCCGCGCATTATCTGAAACATAACCTTTATTATTAAGTACTAATGATACCGTACTCGGCGCAACTTGCGCCAGTTTTGCCACATCTCTGATACTAGCCACCAAATCATCTCCTTAAAAATAAAATTTGTTTCACATTTAATAAAATAGTATAATACTTTATATATTTTATCCTATATCAATAAACAATATCAACATCTGTTACATTAAATAAAAATCTTCAAAATATTGTTATAGTATAATACATCAATTATTTTATATAAAGAAGGTAATCAACATGAATAAAAAAGAAGAACTTATTCGATTATGGTTTAACATGTGGTTAAAAAAACAAGATTTAGGTATACAAGAAGTTTTTGAAGAAGATGTCTTGTATATTGAAAGTTATGGTCCTATGTATGAAAATATAGCAAATTTAGAGCAATGGTTTAACGACTGGAATAAAAAAAATACTGTCATAGAATGGAATATCAAAAATTTTTGGCATAAAGACAATTCAACAATAGTATCATGGTATTTTAAATGTGAATTTAATCATGAAATTAATTCTTTTGACGGAATTAGTGAAATTATATGGAATAAAAATGACAAAATACAGTTTTTAAAAGAATATGCCTGTAAATTACCCAATTATAATCCTTATAAATTAAAAATACTAGCCTAATTTTATCTTTAGGCTAGTATTTTTAATGGAAAAACAACAATATTAAACCACCGACAGTCGGCATGGCTACAATACAAAATTTCAAAAAAGGCCGCGGCGCAAGATGAGTACATTTTGAACCGATAAAAGCTCCTATCATCAAGCCCAGCAGCGTCTGAATAAAAATCGGAAAATCGAGATTACCGTTTAAAAGATAACCTAATCCGCCGGATGCTGATATCGGCAGAATAATCAACATACAACTTTAAAAAAGACTATATTAAAAATAAAAGATTACAATCAGGACTACTATAATATAGTAGTCCTTTTATTTAAAAACTTCAATACATACTCTCTCTTTTATAAACAAAAAACCTATTGACATATGTGTATTATAAAAGGAGATATAATTTGCAAAGGTTTATCCTTTTCCATAATAAAAGATTTAACTGTTAGGCAGCAAAAAATAATGGAAAAATATAAAAATTTGTGTTGTAGTGATAGACAAGCCACTAAGTGAGCGTATAGCAAGCACAATAAGGCATAATCGTGCCCGTGGGAGTCATGATGTTGATTTGATGGGCAATATTGTTCGCGAACTAAAAGAAATCGGAAAAACCGACAAATGGATAATGAAACATTTAGGAATGGATGCTGATGAAGTAATTCGATTAAAACAAATGAGTGGTTTAGCAGCACTGTTCAGAGATGAAGATTTCAGTCAATCATGGGATATAAAATAAAAAAGGCCGTACCCTATTAAGGTACGGCCTTTAACGTATATAAAAGAAAGCAGTAGGAGTGTGTTCGCCTCCTTTCTATATGAATTATATATCAGAATTTAATTTTATAACCAATAGATATTATATTACTATCTGCAAATAACCAAATATTATTTATATCTGCATTCATGGCAAGGCTATTATTACTAATACCTAACCCAACAGCATAATTTTTATTCTGTTGACTGTCTTCGTATTTGTTCAAAGAGGCTTTCGCACTCTCCAATGATGTCGTCAAACTTTGAACTTGTTTCTTGAGCGTTGTCGATTGAATTTTCAGTTCCACTAATTCCTTTTTCGAGTTTTCCAGCTGTGCTTTCGATTGTGTTAACTGTTCCTGTAATATCTGATTTTGCTTCTTCAATTCGTTCAAGTTGGTTTCTAATTCTATCAGCTGTTCCTCCGTCATCCAATATGTTTTTTCTGCTGCTGAACAAGATAATGGTACACAAAATAGCCATAATAACAATACAAGTAAAGATGTATTTATGTTTACTAATAAATGTTTTGATTTTATCATACATATCAACACACTTCTAATTTTGTAACTATAGCATTATTTCTATCTTTATCACCAAGACCATCTAAAAAAATCATATTATCATTCATTGCGTGATATCGAGGAAATACTGCGATAAGTGGCTCTTTCGGATTGTTACTTGTTTTGTAAATATCCTGAATAACATGTTTTTCTTTCTCTGTTAATTCTGTTTTTGAAAAAATAATTATAGTTTTCATATATGTTCACTCCATATCTTGATAGTATCTTAATAATATCTTGATATTTTTTCTTATTTGCTAAAACATCTTAATATATCAAGATATTGTCTTTAAATCCTTAATTTATAAGGCTTTTTTTATTTGCCTATCATTTGCAAATGTGGTCGAATTGGGCATATTAACTGCGTAATATTTGACACGGTTAAATTCCTTGAATATGAGGATTTACGAAAGCTGCTTGACTTTTATGCAAGTATCTGTATTCTACTTGATTTTTAAAAGTCAAGTGTAATACTAAAAATTAGCTAAAAGTCAAGTGATTAACAAAATTTTTGTTTAATTTAAGCTAAATTTAGTTTATTTTTATAAAAGACATTTTTTTATCTTCATATATACCATTTTCTATAGGTTCGTTATTATAATTAAGAGAAAATTTAATAGGTGCTATTTCTATTTTCTTTTTATTATTGCAAATAACTTTGTATGGAATTAAAAACTCACCATCCTCTAAACCTAGTTCATCACCTGTTTCTAAAGTAGTCACATTATGCATTTCACTTACCGGCTCATATGTTTTTTCGAAAATATCCGGTTTACATGGATAAAATTCACCGTTTACTCCTTTAATAATCCAATCGCCGATACTTGCATAATGCACGCTGCCGTTTGTATCCTCAAGGGTTTTTATTTTTAACAATGGCGCATTTGTTCCGTTTTCATAAGAAATAATTAGGTCCTGATTGTCTATAAAATCTGCCAATTCCATTAGATTATCGTCATCTTTATCACTTTTGAATTGGACAGCTTCAATTACTATCGGTTTTTTCTTAAATCTCTGCATCACTAAAATCAATCCCTTCAATTTGCAATAATTATCTACCGTTTCCAGCTTCTCCGTATATCGGAACGCCGTACGGTGTGGTCAAATCTATTCCTGCTACATAATAATACGTATTTTCTGCTCTGTTTGCGTAACCATCTTTGTAGATTTCTCCCACGCCCGCACCGATATAATATTCGTCTTTAAACAGATTTTTAAGTGCTTCGAGGCTTCTAAGATTGCAGCGAGTAAATCTATTAGTTAAAAATTGACGGACTACATATTCACTTGTCGGACACCAGATGCCAGCATAGATAAAACAGCGGCTATCGTCTAGAGTCGGCACTCGTTTTAATTGTGGCACATATCTATCTAAACAATCTTGAGCCAATATCATTTGTTGAGCTATTTGTCCTTGTTTACTTTCCAATAATGCTTTCAACGCCGGCAACTCACCTCGATATTTTATATCGCTATAACTTCTGCCGGCAAAATAAGAACCGCCGTCAAGATACGATAACAACAAATCTCCTCTTCCGCCTAATCCTTCCCATTGACTTACTCCCATAGATGGATAATCTCCGGCAGTAGAACAGCTTACACTTCCATAGCTACCCTCAACACCTGTTTTGATAATTCCCAGAGCTATTTCTTTAGCTAATTCTTCATTTGTCATTATGTGCATATCCTTTCATTAAAGTTTATCAATCCATTTATTTATAGCTTTTTTTATATAATCGGTTTGTTCTTTTTTTGTCGGTGTAATACAGTAATGTTCATTCATCCAGATTTTCAGGCCATTTATAGCGGCTTTTTGAATAACAATCACCAACAATAATAATAATATAATCAAAAACGCTAACATCAAAAATCCTCCTTATTTAAAATTGAAGCCAATCATTTTATTATTGGTCTGATTTTCTACTAAATTTATCGGCATCCATAAAGCCCCGGCTCCACAAATTTTATTAGTATCAAACCTGCCATATAAACCAACTGCTTCACCGTTTAAAAGAAACACGCTATATGTTACGTATCCGTCCAACTTAACATTTTCTGCAGTAGTTACCGCAGTATCGTTTTGTTCAATGTATTCCTCATAAATATATTCAACATCTTTAGTTTTACTGCTTTGTTCTATGATATTCTTGTTTTTGTCGTAGATAGTAATACCACTACCTTCTCGGCCATAAACAGGCTTCTCAATAATTTTTTCAGCTTGACTTATTTGTTGAACTGTTTCAAACCTTAATCCGCTACAAGGAATGTGTTTTTGTATATATTCAGCTTCTTTCCTGGAATAAAAACAGAATTCATCATTCAGATAATGCATCATGGCAGGAATTCGTTTATCTTGCATAATAAGTGCTTCAGGCGGGTTTACCAAAATAACCTTACCTTCATTATGCAATTCTATTAATTTTCTTCCGATCGGATAGCCATCTTCTGATTTATCCCCCATCAACATTTCTGTTGGATACAGGCGGTATAGTACATCTATTTTTTTGTTAGTACCTTTTAGATATACACCATTATCGAATATTTCTAAATCTGATAACGGTATTAATACTGAATCTATTAATGGTGCAAGAGGTATAAAGTTTTCATATAAATACTTTGCATTATACCAATCTTCTACATAATCAGGGTCGGCAGCGAAAACAACCAAGCTGTTTTCGGTATGACAGAGATTTTCAAAAACCCTAGCTAACTGTAAATTTATATTATGTTCAGTTTGCGTTGTTTCTTTGGAACTAAATCTAAAATTACCGTAGAATGTTTCCGGTATAGCACAAGGAGTATCGGCGTTTATTTCAACTAATTTAAAGTTTCCTTGTTTATCTTTAACAAAATCCATACGAGATAGATTACTTATACAATCGAATTTAGAGCCGATGAAATTAAGGTGTTTAAAAACATCTATGTGGCGAACTGATTTTACTGTTTTATGCATAGCCCAGAATAACGTATTTGAAATATCAAACAAAGTTTCTTTTTCTTTTTGGGTTATATCTAAAGGTGATAAGGCCGGGTAGCTATAATCCCAATCATCTTCTTTAATATAAGGTATTTTATCTCTATTAATATTATCAATCCAATTAACTTGCTGCACTGCTTCTTCCTCCTGTACTGCCTATTCCTGTTTTACCGTTAGAAACACTGGTTTTATTTCCGATATTAGATATATTTTTGTTTGGAGTTGTAATGTTTTTTGCTCCGCTCTGAGTTTGCTTTTCAACGGATTTAGTGGTTTCTTGAGATGTTTTTTCTTTAGCAGAATTATTAGTTATTGATGAACTATTCGTATTTTGAGTTGTAGGTTTTGAATAAGTAGTAGTTGTATTAGAATTATTACTACTTGAACTACCTAACCAATGACCAATCATGGTTCCGGCCAAGAAATCACTAAAAGATGAACTGTCGTTATTAACAATTACAGTATCACCGCTATCAGGTGACTGTTTTTGCTCCTCATCAGAGCCACAACCTGTCAATAAAATTGTACTTACCGCTAAAGCCGTAGAAAAAATAGCTGCTTTTTTTAATTTTGAATATCGTCTAGGTTTTTTCAATCCATCACCTCATTTAATTCATATATAAAAACTATATATCTTTAAAAAGGTTCATGCATATCAATCTAAAATTTTTATTATAAAAATATCTGATTTTGTAACATGAACTTTAATTACGAATATTCATTTTACAAAAACAGCTTATTTTGTAATATCTAAACTTTGTAATCTTTCATTGGCTATTTCACAATAAACAGGAGTACGTTCAAATCCGATAAAATTACGATTATGCATTTTAGCTGCTACTGCAGTTGTTCCGCTTCCCATAAACGGATCTAAAATAATCGACCCTTCTGGTACAATTTGAACCAATTCTTCCATTAGCGGTGTCGGCTTGCCAGTTAAATGAAACTTATCTGTTTGTTTTACAGGATACTGATAGCAACCTGCAAAAGGGCCGGCGTGTAAATTTCTTCTGCATTTTCCTTTAGTAGCCCAAACAACATATTCACATTGATGACGAAAATATCCTTTGTGAGGTGCTCTTGAACCTCTACCTTTATCCCACGCAATAATACCTCTCCAAATTAATTCTCCTATCTGAACAGCATCTGTTGTAGATGGAAGCTGTCTCCAATCTGTAAACATAAGAAAATATCCACTGTCTTTTAAAACACGATAACATTCACTAATCCAAAGATTACACCAATGAAGCCATGCACGAGTATCTTTAGAATCGCCAATAAAATCTGGTCTATGAATTGTTGTATTTGAACTTTGTTCATATTTTTTAGATGGTAACATAGATTTTTCAGATGCTGTACGTCCTCCACTGCAGTATGGTGGGTCTGTAATTACTGCATCTATAGAATTATCCGGTAATTCTCGTAAGTATTCTAAGCTATCTCCAAGTAGTATTTTATTTAAAAATTTATTCATATTAAAATCTCCTTGTATTATAAATTAATATTCATTATTTACGATTTAAAATATTGGATATACTGGTTGTGATATTTACTCCACCAATAATTAATATCAATGTTTGTATGATACTTGTTAAATTATCTGAAATATCCCCATTTAACGCATACAAAACAAAAGCATATAAAAAAGTGAGTACTGATAAAATAATCAACGCACTCACTTTTGCTTCATTGATAGACAATCCATCTTTTATATCAAATTTCTTATCATCATTATCCAAATTAATCATCTCCTCTTTGTGGTAATTTTATTGTTTTGTTATAAAGTTTTTCCATAGCTCCATTTCCACCTAAAGATTTATAAGCTTCAAATAAATGTTCTAAATTTTCTAGGTTATAGTAAGCTATACAATTTTCTTTTTGAGCTTTATGACAAATACTTATCATTTCTGCTCTACATAAACTACGAGTTGCATTATCTCGCGCTTCTGCTCTATCAATATATTTTTTGAATTTATTATATGCAAATTTTAATACACCACCTAGTACACCACAATTAACTAAAATTGTTATGATGGTTGCACTGTAAGTTTCAAAAAAATCCAAGACATTCACCTCTAATTTGATACACTCTATTAAGGAGTGTGATTGATTTGAATAAAAGATTAAGATTACCAAATGGCTTCGGCTCTATTACTAAAAAATCTGGTCGCCGTCGCCGACCGTTTGAAATCCGCAAATGGATAGACGGGCGACAAAAAGTGATAGGATATGAAGCGTCTTACGAAAGCGCTCTTGCTTTCCTCTGCGAATATAATAAAAATCCATTACTATATTCACCATCTGAAATAACGTTTAGCGAGTTATTCACTTTAGTTAAAGCCTATCTATATCCACGCATTAAGCCACATACTCAGCAGAGTTACACCGCCGCATATAACCATTTAAAGCGGCTGTATGAAAAGCAATTTGCTAAAATTCGTATCGGAGACCTGCAAGCAACTATCCGAGATATACACGATACAGGCGCAGGTTACAGCACCCAGAAAAAGGCGCGACAAGTCCTGCACCACATGTATACCTATGCCGTGAAGTACGAAATAATCCCGCCGGAGCGAGATATAAGCCGATATGTTGATATAGACAAAGATAAAAAGGTCTATAAGAAAACAATATTCAATACACGGCAGATTTATAAACTTTTCAGGGCTTCTGATAACAAATATGCTGGTTCTAATAATGATTTTGGGACTTCTAATAACAGATATGCTGGTTTTGATAACGGTTTTAGAATTTCCAATAACAGATACGCTAAAATGATTTTAATGCATATGATGCTTGGAACACGCCCAAGTGAATTTTTGAATATTGAACGGTCCGATGTTAAAATCCGGCAGCGTTATGTTTTAATCCGTGAAAGCAAAACAGAAGCGGGCAGAAACAGAATTATCCCAATACACAGACAGACATTGCCGTATTGGATAGAATTTCTCTCCGAAACAAGCAAATATATTGCCACGGACATTAACGGTGCACGGCTTAATTACAGCCGTTTTCGTACTCGTTTTGATAGAACACTAGCGGAGCTAAAGATAAAACGCCATACGCCCCATGAGTGTAGGCATACGTTAGCAAGTTTGTTAAATAATGCGGACGCTAATCCGACCGCAATAAAAAGAATACTGGGACACGCCAGCAGTAGCGTAACAGAAAAACATTATACGCATAAAGACCTGCACCAACTAAAAAAAGCAATGGACCTGATAGTATTTAGATACTAAATTTGGCACTAATACGGCGTTAATATTTTTCTGTAAAATTGCCGTATCCCGTTGTTTTCTAAGGCGGAACACGGCACAAATACGGTAATATAATTTTTTGCATAATAAAAGCACCTCTTAACCCTTGTTATTATTGGGATTATCGGTGCTTTTTGTTTTAGCTGCTAATGCAATTTTCTCTGTTTGTATAATTTCTTTGCGTTTGTAATCAGGACACTTTTTATTAGTGCAAAAGCCTTCTGCATCAAGTTTTCTTCCACAAAATGTACAAAATTTAAGCATTATTTAACTCCTCCAGTTTTGTCGCATACTCATCTAGTGTGTTTTGTCGTTCCTGCTGTAATTCAGTAACATACTCAGTATCGCCGTTATTTTTTGCAATCTGAATTGCTTCATCA
>USIX01000019.1 GCA_900554895.1 uncultured Megamonas sp.
GGACCTTTTCCAAGCGGACAACCCATAAAGCCGATACCTTTCTGAGCTGCGAAAGTTTCCAGTTCTTCCGCTGTCTGCGGGTCGATCGTACTTACATCAATATAAATACTGCCTGGTTTCATCTTATTCAGCAGTCCATCATCTCCGAGCATAGTGGATTTTATATGCACTGGCATAGGAAGACTGGTAAATACAACATCGCAATCAGCAAGGTCAGCAGCGGATTTAACACCTACACCCGTTGTGCCTGCTGCCAAAGTTCTTTCAATATGTTCTGGATTTAAGTCAAATACTTTTACTTCTTTACCTGCGCGAATTAAATTTCTTGCCAAAGGACCACCCATTAAGCCTAATCCTATATAACCGATTTTCATAATTTAATTTCTCCTTAAATATATTTTATCAATAAATTATCTTATGTATTGTGCTGAAAAATATCAGCACAATACCGCCGTTTTCCCAAACCTAAATAAAATCAATTAGATTAATATTCAAACAATCTTATATTTAAAAGATTGCAGAGGATTTTTATTTCTTTTGTAACATCACCATAAACAACTACAAAGTGCGGTTCCCAGCCGTCTTTAACAAATTCTTTTACATACTGTACTGCTTTGCCGCCCTGCGGTTTTACCGTTACAGAAGTACCATAAAATTTTTGCGGTTCATCTAGCGCTTCACCTTTGTACATAAACATTCTGTAACCGTCTTTATCAGAACCAAGTCTTATTACCGTTACTTCACCTGATTTAAGGCCAAAATCCATAACAGGACCAATTTTGCGATTTGGATGAACGCCTAGTTTAGCTCCACATGCGCTACTTGCCAATGTACTTGCACCTGCACCACAATGCCAGTAAACAATAGCATCACAATTTTCATCAATAGCTACTGGGTCACCAAAATATGTTGCCTGTCCAGAAAGACGACTACCGATATACATACTGATTGCACCGCCGATATCCGTCTCACAGGAAGAAGCAATATTATTGTCATTAAGCATGGAAAGTACTGCACAGACAGGAGCACCAAACCCTGTAAAGAAATCAGGCCAGCAACGGGAAGCAAGAGCACCAATATTATTTTCGTCTACAAAAGACTTGAATGCTTTATGCAGGCGAGCATATTTTTCCATATTTTCCTGCGGAATGTTTATATTAATTGTACGGGAATTCAGTTCTGCCAAGTCATCGGCAACTTCTTCAGTTGTATAGTTTTTAGCTTTTTCCATAATGGAAGCAGCTTCTATGCGTGCCACACGGCTACCCAAAGTGCCAATTAAATCGGTTTCATGTACTGTACCGAAACCGAAACCTGCTGGTTGGTTACCAACTACACCAATGACGAGTTCTTTCAAATCATTTATAAGATTTAATGCTTTATTATAATTAACGAATGTATCAATTACGCTCTGTTCATCAGGATTGCCAAATACAAAATCAAACTTTCTACCTTGCGTATATACGCTATTGCCGGCAGAAAAAGCACCCGTCAAAGAATTAAGTTTCAATCTCGTTCCGTCAATAGAAGGTTCTCTTGTTGCCCATATAAGTACAGGACAATTGAATTTGCGCATTACTTCATACATAAATTCAGACCCAATGAATGTCGTACACTGATAGATGATTAAATCTGGAGCTGTTACATCCTTTAAATATGATGCTACATCAGACGGGTCAGTAATCAAACTATCCGGTGTCTTGATATCAGCAAATATATCTTTTAAAACCTTAACCGATTTATCAAAATTCTCTTCTGCACTCGGCATATAGAATGTTGTCCTTGCAAGAGGAACAAATACTGCTTTAATACCCATAATACACACGCTCTCCTTTATTATTCGTTTTCATAAATTTACATCATCCAGTGACAGATATTCATCGTTAAATTCACCGATAATAGGCATCAGCCATGCAGTAAACGCATCTGTTACTTGTTTTGTTTGTATATCGTAGAATTCTTTCGGTACTTTCTTTTCCTTGCCACCTACATCAATCAGCGGTATTGTTTTATAACAATTCGCCTGGAAATCAGTTCCGTTTTGTTCTAAATACACCATTACCGAACGGTGGCCATCAACCAATGCATTAACTGTTGCAAAACCTACTTCATAAGCCTGCATTTCATCTATATCTGAACGCAAAGCACCAAAACATCTTTGTGCCATGGTAAGATTTTGTGCTCTGGCTTTTATTTTCAATTTTTTACTCACCAGTTCTGCTAGGTATACAGAAGCACCATCGAATGTTTTGTTAGCCTGTTTTACATCGGCAAATGGATTAGCACCGATGGATTCACCGTTTTTATCATGAATACCTTCGCCGACAACAGCAACCGCAAAACCATTTTTCTCATATACAGCTTTAATTTCTGTTAAGAATTCTGTTTCGTCAAAATCGTATTCCGGTATATAAATCAAATGCGGTGCACCGTCTTTTTTACGCTTTGCCAAAGAGCTAGCTGCTGCCAGCCAGCCGACGCTACGACCCATGACTTCGATTATTCTGACCTGTTCAAAAGTTTTCATCGATTCCAGGTCAATACTTATATCCCGTACAGCCTGAGCAATATATTTAGCGGCACTGCCAAAGCCGGGACTGTATTTTATGCCGAACATATCATTATCTACTGTTTTCGGCGAACCGATAACCGTTAAATCTATATTTTGTCTTTCAGCATTTTCGCTGATTACTTTAGCAGCATACATCGTACCGTTTCCGCCAATCATTATTAAAGCGTCAATACCTTTTTCATGCAGTTTGCGCGGAATGGCTGCAAAGATTTCCGCTGTTAAAAACATACGGCTGGAGCCTAGAAACATTGCCGGAGTATTTCGCAAACGACGCAGCTGCTCTACTGTCAAATTGGATAAATCAATAATTCTGTCTTTTAATAATTCTTCAAAACCGTTTAACAATCCATATATCTGCAAACCGTTTTTCTGCGCACTTTCAATAATACCTGCCAATGTAGAATTTATAACAGCACTGCAACCGCCGGTCTGAACTACTGCCACTTTATTAATTTTCTTATTTATTACATTGACATTAACTGTCATCTTAATCCAAACCTCATTTTTATCTCAAATTAAATTAATTCTTTATTTTAAGCTGTTTTTCCAATCTTGAGCAAAAAATTTCAGATTTTCTTCTACTGTTTTGGCTACAGCTGCTTTTGCCTGTTGCGGAGCACCAATGAAATCATATGCTTCCACATTTTCCATATGAACTTTTGTAAATGTATCCATAAAGGAACGTTTGATTTCCGTACCGATATTTACTTTTTTAACACCGAGGTCGATACATTTAGCAAACTGTTCTTTGGAAAGACCTGTACCGCCATGTAAAACAAGCGGAGTATCGATAAGTTTTGCCGTTCCTTCCAGTACTTCATAATGTAGATGCGGAACACCTTTATATAAACCATGCGCATTACCAATGGAAAGTGCCAGCGCATCTACATTTGTAAGACTGGCAAATTCGGCAGCATCTTTTGGGTCAGTAACTTTAGCATCAGCTACTGCTTCTCCATCTTCAATACCTGCCAAAGCACCGATTTCTGCTTCTACGGAAACTCCTACAGCATGAGCTGCTTCTACCACTTTTTTTGTAAGTGCCACATTTTCATCAAATGACAGATAAGAGCCGTCAATCATTACCGCACTAAAACCGATTTGAATTGCTTTCATGCAAAGCTCAAATGTTTTGGAATGATCAAGAAATACGGCAGCTGGAACTTTGGCTTCTTTAGCCAATTTAACCATTAAAGCACCAATTTCTTCATTGCCCGGTTTACTAAGTACAGCACTGCCAATCATGAGAATTACTGGCATATTTGCTTTTTCTGCACCTGCGATAATTCCTTGTGCACTAAATAAATCATATGTACTAAATGCACCAACAGCACCTTTTTCCTGCAGACTTAAAATCTCTTTTAATGATACTAAAGCCATAATAAAACCTCCTATTAAAGTAAAGCTGAATTTAAAATTTATTGAATTTCACTTATTTTCTTTTCTACTATTATTATAACATTTAAAATATATTTTTCAAGATATATTTTATGGTATAGGTTTCCTTATAAAATTTTTATAAGAGAACCTATACCTATTAATTACTGCCAATTTTCTTGAATTTGATTTTTATGCAAAGTTATATTATAACGATATCTGTCAGCTCTGTATACATTATAAGCATATTCAATTGGAGTATCTTCCTGATATGTTAATCGTTCCATTACCAATACAGGCTCTCCTTTTTTTAAATCCAGATATTCCGCTTCTTCCTTTGTCGCAGCTTTGGCAGATATAGTTTCTTCCGCTTTTGTAAGCTTCACATTTAAAAATCTACTAGCTATTTCATAAACACCTGTATTGGTCAGGTCATACCTCGATAATTCTCTGCCATATTCTAACTTCCAAAAACTACTTACCAAAACGAGTTTTTTATCATTTACCTTATGCAGTTTCTTTATGAGCATTACCTTATTCTCATTCAGATGTTTAAGCTCCGGAAAATTCTTTAACACTTCATCCGTTACATTAACTTCCCGTGTTTCAAGAATCTCCGCATTGGGTACAAATCCCTTATTAGTCATTTCTTCAAAAAATCCCGTCAGATGTCCCAGTTCTTCCTTTATCGGCTCTTTTTTTATAAAAGTGCCTTTACCGGGCCTTCGTTCAATCCAACCTTCTTCCACCAGCTGTTTAACCGCACGACGTACAGTGGTAGCGCTGACATTATATTTTTCCATTATTTCGCGGTCTGTAGGAAATAAATCTCCAATATTCCACATACCACTTTGAATATAATTTCTAAGTTCGTTGGCCAGTTGATAATGCAACTGTATCGGGGCCGATTTACTAAAAGCCATTTAAAACTCTCCTCACAATAAAATTAATTATAAAACACTCTACTGTCTCACATTATTATATTTATAATACATTTTATTCTATCACAATTTCTTAATTTATATAATTCTATTGCAGGAAAATCCTCTATTTAAATGTTTTTAATTAATTATGCTTGTTGATTTTTTCTTTTTTGTAATTCAGCTAACAATTCTCTGAATTTTTGGTCAGTAAGTTTATAGCACATACCCATAACGATAATGGTAGCTACTGCCAATACACCAGGATAAATGAACATCAAACCTTTAATACCTTCCAGTGCGCCTGCAGACTGAACAGCATTCGGTACATAACCTACTAATGTAAGTACGAGACCAGGAACAAAACCTGCTACAGCCTGAGAGCATTTACGGAAAAATGTAAAGAAGGAATAAATAATACCTTCCGCACGAACACCAGTTTTCCATTCACCATATTCTACCGCATCGGCAACAAGCGCCCAGTTGAGACTATTTACAAAAGAACTACCAAAGAATGCTACGCAGGAGAATATAATGAATACTGTCGGGTCTGTTACGAATAAATAATTTACAAGGTCGCCTACTGCCCAAACAGCGCAACCGAACATATAAGTCTGTTTTCTGCCACCAAGCAGTTTAACCATGCGAGTTACCAAAGCAACACCAATGAATACGCATCCAATACTGAAAAATCCCATGTACGGAAGAATTGTCATATCATTTAAAATATATTGGCAATAATAAACTTGTACAGCAAGTTTTACGTTAAACGCGGAGAAGGTAAACAAGTTTACAAGACATAAAATAAGTAACGGAGTATTTTTTAAAATAGATTTGAAAGCACTGCCCAGATGAACGCGTTCATGTGCTCTTCTTTCCACATGAACATGTTCTTTAATATTTAATGCACAATACAATGTTGCTATTACACCAGCTACTGCAAATACACATGCAGCTACAAAATAACCATGTTCTTGTGTGTCAAACATAAGTACAATCGGCATAAAAGCAACTGTTGTAATTAAAAGACCAGTATTAGAACCTGCCTGTCTGAATGCTGCTAATTGTGAACGCTCTATTGGATCTTGCGTCATTGCTGAAGCCATCGAACCAAAAGGAATATTT
Organism: uncultured Megamonas sp.; assembly: GCA_900554895.1. Classification (GTDB taxonomy): domain Bacteria; phylum Bacillota; class Negativicutes; order Selenomonadales; family Selenomonadaceae; genus Megamonas; species Megamonas gallistercoris. Next base: position 5,995 of record USIX01000019.1, read on the forward strand.
ACAATACTATAAGATAAACCGAACGCCATATATGAAGCATATGCAAAAATCAATTTACCTGTAATAGAAAAATCAGGATTTGTAAAACATACTACTGTTAAAAGTGCCAACGGTATCAAACCGTAAATCATGAACGGTCTAAATTTGCCCAGTTTCTTGCTACCGAATTTACCAGAGTCTACAATTGTACCTACTGTCATATCGGCAAAAGCATCAAATACTTTACTTACTAAGAATATAGAACCTGCCCATACGGCTGGAAGTCCCAAAACATCCGTATAAAACTTCAATAAGTAAATCTGTCCTAAATCGAATAAAAAGTTGTTTCCGACATCACCCAAACCATAAGCTATTTTTTCTTTTAACTTCAGTTTAGTAGTCGACATTGCCTGTCCTAAATCTCCCATAATAAATGAGGCCTCCCTTTTTTATAATAAATATAAATTTTAATTAGTATAGAAATTAAATAATTTCTATTTCATAGCTACATGTAAATATCTGTCCCGGTTTTAAACAGTTATTACCGTCTTTCTGCGAAAAATCAGCATGTTTGTCTTTTTTATCAGCAAGACCTTTCCATGGTTCTATACAAATAAACGGTGCTCCCTGTGGCTTTGTCCAGAAACCGAGATTATCAAAGTTTTCATAAGAAATTTTTACGCCTCTACCTGATTTTCTACTCTTGAGAGTTACATTTTTTGATTTTACATTCTGCATGAATACAATATCTCGTTTAAAAAGTTCTTTTGTAACCGGAATTATATCTTCATTTTGTAGAAATACTTCTTTTGTCGGAGACAAAATGCCGTTTTCCAAAAAATATCTATCAAGTGTTTCTTTTTGTTCCAATATAAGTTCATAATCCTCAAAACTATCATTTATGTCCATCGGACAGTTATATGCTGTATGCAGACCGATAGCAAAGAATATATCTTTATCATCTAGGTTTTCTACATAATAATTTACTTTTACTCCTTTATCCTGCAATATGTATTCCAATTTTAAGGAAAATCTATATGGATAAAGTTTTAAAGTTTCTTTGCTATATCTCAATTCGTAAATAAGACTATTTTCAGTCTTTTTTAATAAATCAAAATCATTATCTCTAGCAAAACCATGTACAGTTAAATGATAGTCTTTTCCGTCTACACTATAGGTATCATCATGTACTCTGCCTGTTATCGGGAAACAAATCGGAGCATGCCAATGCCAATATGTAGCATCACCTTGCCAGATATACTGCATATTAGTTTTTCTGTCAAGAAGACCATGCATTTCAGCACCATGATTTGAGACTATCAGTTCAACATTTTTGTTTTGTAAAACTGTTTTTATCATAATTAATCACCTTTCTTTTAAATTCTTATAAAACTGATAATTTCCGTAATTCAAACTTACAAATATATCATACTCTATAAAATAATTTTTGTCAAATATATTTTTTAAGATATATTTGTAAAATTATATTTGACAAGTGGTGTATTTTATGTTTATAATTTAACATATAAAAAATATTTTCTGAATAGAGGTGCATTTAATGCCAGAAGTTACCTCAGATTTAATTTTAGCTATACTTATTGGTTTTGGCTCAACAATGGTACAATCTTTAACTGGATTTGGACTATCCATTGTTTCTACTCCTTTGTTTCTAATGGTATATGATCCGAAGCAGGTTGTACTAATTTTGCAGCTTATCTGTGTTGTAATTAATATATTTTTTGCTTTGGCATTGTATAAAAATATTGACAAGCATTTCTTATGGGTATTATTTATCGGGTCAATAATTGGCCAACCAGTTGGACTGCTGATTTTTCAAATTGCTCCGAATGATACTCTGAAATTATTTGTAGGTCTTACTATTTTAGTATTTTTGATTATCTCTAATTTAAACCACAAAGTCATAAAAGAAACGGATAAAAAAACGGCTGTCACCGGATTTCTATCTGGTATACTGACAACAGCTACCAGTATGGGCGGTCCACCTCTTATTCTATATCTTGCTAATGCTAAGCGAGATAAAGTTTCTATGCGAGCAACCTGTATCGCCTATTTCGCCATAACAAATGTGAGCGCTATCGCTATTTTTCTTATGGGCAATACCGATTTCTCTTTTGCCTTTGAACAAACAATTTATCTATTGCCATTTTGTTTTGTAGGCTTATGGCTCGGCAATAAATTGTTTCCGTATCTTTCACAGAAAATGTTTAACCGCATAATTTTCATTATGTTATTGTTCTCCTCACTTTACACTTTATATAGTGCAATTTGATGATATATATTTACCCCTCTTCACTTCTCTCTAAAACAGCTTTGAGATTATATACTCAGAGCTTATTTTTTTCACACAAAAAAAGAGTATCTGTCCGAAAAATTCGGATAGATACTCTTTTTTATTATTCATCACATTTTGCCAAACGGCTGCCTTCTTCCAGCAACGGTTTAAGAAAATGTCCTGTATATGACTTTTCCACTTTGACTATACTTTCCGGTGTTCCTTTGGCTACAACTGTACCGCCGCGGTTACCGCCTTCCGGGCCTAAATCAATCAGATAATCGGCTGTTTTGATTACATCGAGATTATGTTCGATTACGACAACGGTATCACCGCCGTCAACAAGCCGCTGTAATACATTCAAAAGCTGATGAACGTCGGCTGTATGAAGGCCTGTAGTCGGTTCGTCCAAAATATACAGCGTTTTTCCCGTGCTGCGCTTGGCAAGTTCCGTTGCCAGCTTTACGCGCTGGGCCTCTCCGCCGGAAAGTGTCGTTGCAGGCTGTCCCAGCTGAATATAACCTAATCCCACATCCTGAATTACCTTCATATAACGATGGATTTTCGGGATATTTTCAAAAAAGACAGTAGCTTCATCAACCGTCATATTGAGTACATCAGAAATTGTTTTCCCCTTGTATTTCACTTCCAGCGTTTCACGGTTATATCTTGCACCTTTGCAGACTTCACACGGTACATAAACATCCGGCAGAAAGTGCATTTCGATTTTAATGATACCGTCACCGTGACAAGCTTCACAACGGCCGCCTTTTACATTGAAACTGAACCTGCCCGGCTTATAGCCGCGAATTTTCGCTTCATTCGTTTGACTGAATAATTCTCGGATACTGTCGAATACACCCGTATACGTCGCCGGATTGGAACGCGGTGTTCTGCCTATCGGCGACTGGTCGATATTGATAATTTTATCAATATTTTCAATGCCCTTTATTTCCCGGTGTTTACCCGGTTTACCTTTACTGCTGTAAAGTTTTGCCGCCAGACCTTTATAGAGAATTTCATTTACTAAAGTTGATTTTCCTGAACCGGAAACACCCGTTACTACCGTAAACACGCCGAGCGGAAATTTTACATTGATATTCTTTAAATTATTTTCTCTTGCACCGACAACTTCAATGAATTTGCCGTTGCCTTTACGCCTTGTCTGAGGTACGGGAATAAATTTCCGGCGGCTAAGGTACTGTCCCGTAATGGAACCTGGTACAATTTTTATCTCATCCGCCGTCCCCTGCGCCACAATTTCACCACCGCCTGCACCTGCTCTCGGTCCGATGTCGATAATATGGTCGGCAGCATACATTGTATCTTCATCATGCTCTACAACAATTAATGTATTGCCCAAATCGCGCAAATGCTTGAGCGTAGCAAGCAGTCTATTGTTATCGCGCTGATGAAGACCTATACTCGGTTCATCAAGAATGTACAAAACACCGACAAGTCCCGAGCCTATCTGCGTTGCCAGACGAATACGCTGCGCTTCGCCGCCGGAAAGCGTGCCGGCAGCACGCGACAGAGTCAGATAATCCAGCCCCACATCGATTAAGAAACCGAGCCGCGCATGCAGTTCCTTCATAATCTGCTTTACAATAATCTGCTCACGCTGAGTAAATTTTATGTTGCGGAAAAATTCATCAGCTTCGGCAATCGTCATATCCGTTACTTCTTTAATATTTTTTTCACCGACGGTAATTGCCAAAACCTCCGGCTTTAAACGTGCGCCTTTGCACTTCGGACACGGTGTCGTACTCATATACGCTTCATAGCTTTCCCGCATTATATCGGAATTCGTTTCCTTATAACGGCGCTGAAGCATCGGCATTACACCTTCAAACGGCGAAAAGTATTCCTTGTATTCATCATACAAATTCACGTATGAATAATGAAAACGTTCCTCGCCCGTACCGTTTATCAAATAATTCTGCACGTCTTTATCTATCTCGTTCCACGGAGTATTGAGCGTATAACCGTATTTTTTCAACACCGCTTCTATCTGCACCATGGCATAGGAAGTCGGACTTTTCGACAGAGGAGCAAACAGCCCCTGTGCCGGACTTAAAGTTTTATCTGGCATTACAAGGTCGATATCAAATTGCTGATGACTGCCCAAACCGCTGCACTCCGGACAGGCACCGAACGGACTGTTGAAGGAAAACATGCGCGGTGCGATTTCCGGTAAACTGATACCGCAATCGATACAGGCAAAGTTCTGACTGAACATCAACAATTCCCCGTCAACTATCTGCACATAGACAATCCCCTGACCGATATCAAGTGCAGTTTCCAACGAATCGGCAAGACGCTGCTGCATCCCTTCTTTTACTACCAGACGGTCAACAACAACTTCAATCGTATGTTTCTTATTTTTTTCCAGATTTATTTCTTCATTAATATCTACAACATTGCCGTCAATACGTACGCGAACATAACCTTCCTTACGGATTTGCTCCAAAACTTTTTTATGTTCGCCTTTTTTACCACGCACAACCTGCGCCATAATTAAAAGTTTCGTTCTCTGCGGCAGTTCCATAATGGCATCAATCATCTGGTCGACTGTCTGCTGTGTAATCGGCTTGCCGCATTTAGGACAGTGCGGATGACCGGCACGCGCAAAAAGCAGACGCAGATAATCGTATATTTCCGTAACGGTACCTACCGTTGAACGCGGATTATGGCTCGTTGTCTTCTGGTCAATAGAAATGGCGGGCGACAACCCCTCTATATAATCTACATCCGGCTTATCCATCTGCCCGAGAAACTGTCTTGCATAAGCGGATAAGGACTCTACATAGCGACGCTGACCTTCGGCGTAAATCGTATCAAAAGCCAGTGAAGACTTTCCGCTGCCGCTTAGCCCCGTTATGACAACGAGCTTATCGCGCGGAATTTTTACATCTATATTTTTTAAATTATGTGCTCTTGCACCTTTTACAAAAATATATCCTGACAAGAAAAAACCTCCTTTTAATGTTCATTTTTTTGATGCAAAGAAAAATAAACCAAAAAGAAACCTTTTAACGTTTCGCTATCGCTGCACTGGGCGAGCCTTCGCAGCTCTCATATATGAAGAGACGGTACAACGGCTCGAAACACTTGGAATTCGGCTCGAGCCTTCCATCTTTAGCTAGAACTTAAAGTAAACTTATATTTTGCTAGCCATGCCAAAACTATCATCCACATTTAGGGATTTTCACGGCAGCTTTAGCTGTTAAAAATCTCTAGTGGGCTACGAACTTAGGCATTTTAAGATAACTCTTGGTACTTCAGCACTTAGAGATATCTTATGCCGTAAGGTGAATTTTCGGCAATATGAAAATAAATTAAGAAATCAACTCTCTTTTTCTTATATTACACCGAACGGCACTCTTAAAAAAACAAACTCAAACCAAATGACAGGCAATTTTCCTGCCGTCTATATTTTTAAGCTCAGGAACTTCCTTTTTGCAAATATCTTCTGCATACGGACAGCGCGTATTAAAAGGACATCCATGCGGCGGATTTAACGGGTTCGGCAGCTCACCTTTTAGCAATATGCGCCGTTTCATCTTTTCAACCTTCGGGTCAGGCACGGGAATTGACGAAAGCAGTGCCTTTGTATACGGATGCAGCGGATTTTCATACAGTTCCTCCGTCTGCGCCATTTCTACGATACGACCCAGATACATAACGGCGACTTTCTGACTGATATAACGCACCATTGCCAAGTCATGTGCTATGAATAAATATGTCAGACCCAAATCCTTTTGCAGTCGCTCCAGTAAATTTATGACCTGTGCCTGAATGGATACATCCAGTGCTGAAATCGGTTCATCACATATAATAAGCTTCGGCTCACAGGCAAGTGCCCGCGCTATGCCGATGCGTTGCCGCTGACCGCCAGAAAATTCATGCGGAAACCTATTTGCCTGTTCACGGCTCAATCCTACCAGCTCTAAAAGTTCATAAATACGCTGTCTTTTTTCCGCTTCAACGCTGTATAAACGGTGAATGTCAAGCGGCTCACCGATAATATCGGCAACAGTCATGCGCGGATTAAGTGAAGCGTATGGGTCTTGAAATATCATCTGAATATCTTTGTGCATTTTACCGTATCCGGAAATCTTTTCGCCATTGAAAACAACTTCGCCACTCGTCGGTCTATACAGCCCCATAATCGTTCTGCCCGTCGTTGATTTGCCGCAGCCCGATTCGCCAACAAGACCCAGTGTTTCTTTATACTGTATTTTTAAACTGACATCATTTACCGCCTTCAGGATTTTCGTTGGCCTGCCCCAAAAAGAACGCTCCACCACAAAATGTTTCGACAGATTTTTTACTTCCAGCAATGCCATCAGCTTTCCTCCTTCTGTGCCAGTTCGTGTTCCAGCCAGCATTTTACATAATGAGCGCCGGTTATAGCCGTAACAGCCGGCATTTGAGCTGCACAGATACGCATGGCTCTGTCGCAGCGCACAGCAAACGGACAAAAATCTATTTCCTGCTTTAAATCAGGCGGCTGACCGTCAATGACGAAAAGCGGTTCTCCTTTTTTATCCGTAAGGCGCGGCAGTGATTTTAAAAGACCTTTCGTATACGGATGATGCGCATTATAGAAAATTTCCTCCGCACTGCCGCATTCCACGACCTGACCGGCGTACATCACGGCAACTTCATCGCACAAATTGGCAATCACGCCCAAATCGTGTGAAATAAGAATTATCGCCATACCCAGTTCACTTTGCAGTTCTCTGAGCAAATCCAAAATCTGCGCCTGCACCGTTACATCAAGCGCCGTTGTCGGTTCATCGGCAATTAAAAGCTTCGGTTCACAGGCAAGCGCCATGGCAATCATCACGCGCTGACGCATACCGCCGCTGAACTGATGCGGATAATCGTTCAATCTCTGCTCTGCCGACGGAATTCCTACCAGCTTCAACAGCTCAACAGCTCTTTTGCGCGCTTCCTCCTTTTTCAAATGCTTATGCAGAAACAAACTTTCTGTAAGCTGCGTTCCTATCGTAAGTACAGGATTTAGCGAAGTCATAGGGTCCTGAAATATCATGGCTATTTCATTGCCGCGCAGCTTGTTCATTTCCGCCTCCGCCAATTTTACAATATCCTTATCCCTAAAAATAATTTTTCCGTGGTCAATCAGACTGTTTTCCTGCGGCAAAAGCCCCATAATAGCATGAGCAGTAACGGATTTGCCGCAACCCGACTCGCCTACAATACCGATTGTTTTTCCCTCATCTACGGAAAAACTGACATCACGCACTGCTTTTACTCTGCCGCGATACGTGGAAAATGATACAGCCAGATTTTCTACTTGCAACAACATATAATCACCTCATATCAGCGGCGCATTTTCGGGTCGAGCACATCTCTGAGACCATCGCCTAAAAAATTAAATGCCAGCATGGTAATACTGATTGCCGCCGCCGGAAAAAACAGCTGAAACGGATATGCTCTGATATTGTTTACTCCCTCTGAAGCCAATACACCCCAGCTAGCCATCGGAGCTGATACACCCAGACCGATAAAGCTAAGAAAAGCTTCCGTAAAAATTGCATCCGGTATGGCAAGCGTCATAGTTACCACAATCGCTCCCATAGTGTTCGGAATTAAGTGGCGCAGTAAAATCCTCATACGGGAAGCACCTATACAGCGTGCCGCCAGAATAAACTCCTGCTGTTTCATTGCCAAAATCTGACCGCGCACAATCCGCGCCATTTGCAGCCAGTAACCGATACCGAGAGCAATAAATATATTGATAAGACCCGGTTTCAATACCACCATCAGTAAAATTACGTATAAAAGCGTCGGCACACTGTATAAAATATCAACGATATTCATCATTACTCTGTCAATTTTGCCGCCGCAAAAACCGGCAATACCGCCGTAAACAACACCGATAAAAAAATTCAGCAAACTTGCAACTATACCGATAGCCAGTGAAATACGCGCACCGTACAGTACACGGATAAAAATATCCCTGCCAAGATTATCCGTACCGAACCAATGTTCAAAACTGGGCGACTGGTTCGGCATCATTAAGTTCTGTTCATCATAGCTGTGACTGGAAAACAGCGGCACGAATACGGCGATTAAAACCAAAGCCGCAATAACAGCCAGACCGAGAGTCGCCATTTTATTCTTTTTCAGGCGTAACCACGCATCCTGCCAATAGCCGAGCGTTTCCGTCTGATTTTGCATATTTATTATCTCCCGCTCCATAGGAGCGAACATTTCTTTATTAAGCACAGCTATTCACCCTTTCCACTGCCGATTTTTATGCGCGGGTCCAATAAAGGATAAATTAAATCCACCAGCATATTCAATACAATAACGATTACACTGTAAAAAATCGTCACGCCTAAAATAACGGTATAATCACGATTGTAAATACTTGTTACAAAATACTGACCGAGTCCAGGAATAGCAAAAATACTCTCAATAACGAAACTGCCCGTTAAAATGCCTGCCGCCATGGGACCGATATATGTGATAACCGGAATTAACGAATTAGGCAAAGCATGTTTAAACAGAACAGTCAGGCGGGACAAACCTTTTGCCCGTGCCGTCTTTATATAATCCTGCCCTAAAACATCCAGCATACTGGAGCGGGTGAGACGAGCGATAAACGACATCGGCATTCCCGACAGTGCCAGTGCCGGCATAATCTGATACTGCCAGCCTTCCCACATAGCCGATGGCAAAAGGTGCAATTTAGTCGACAGAACATAAATAAGCAAAGCTGCAACTACGAAACTGGGCACCGCCACACCAAGCGTCGTACAGAAATTAACAACATGGTCCTGCCACTTTCCCTGTTTTACCGCTGCCAGTATTCCGGCGGGAATACCGATAATCACTGCTATTAAAACAGCTTCCATACCGAGCTGAAACGAAACAGGAAAACCGTCTTTTATAATATCATTTACGCTGCGACCGGGATATTTAAATGAAGGCCCCAAATCCCCCTGAACAAGATTTGCCAGATAATCACCGTACTGTTTATACAGCGGGTCATTCAATTTATACCGTTCCTCAATACTTTTCAGTACCACCGGCGGCAGAGATTTTTCCACCGTGAACGGCCCGCCTGGAATAGCGTGCATCAAACCGAATGTAATCGTAATAACGACCCATAATACGAGCACGGCATTAAAAACACGCTTTATAATATACGCCAGCAAAATTTTTCACTCCCCAAATTATAATATAGAACTTATTATAAGAGTGAATTCCTTATTGTGCAAATAAAAAAACAGGTGCTGTCGTTTACTGAAAACTAACACCTGTTTTTTCGTTTAATACTTTTTAACTACATATTCTTCTGAAAGAATTCCGTCATCTTGTCAAACGGAATAATGTCCGTCTTATCATATAAATCGGTATGCACTGCCCCCGGAATAATCATAAGCTCCTTATTGTCGCCTTTCAGCATATTATATGCGTCTTTGCTGAAATAACATGAATGAGCCTTTTCACCGTGAATAATCAGCACGGCATTTTCAATTTCCCCTGCATACTGTAAAATCGGCATATTGAGAAAGGAAAGCGCCGACGTTACGTTCCAGCCGCCGTTGGAATTCAAGGAACGGGCATGATAGCCGCGTTTTGTCTTATAATAATCAAAATAATCCTTTACGAAAAACGGCGCATCATCCGGCACGGTGTCCGGCAGACCGCCCGCCAATGCGTATGAACCGTTTTTATAATCTGCAATTCTTTGAGCATTCATCGCTTTGCGTTTTTCATAACGGTTTTCTCTACTGTCTTCTGCGTCGAAATAACCTTTAGCCGTAACACGTGTCATATCGTACATCGTAGATGCAACAGTTGCTTTTATACGTGTATCAATAGCTGCTGCATTTATCGCCATGCCGCCCCAGCCGCAGATACCGATAATACCGATTTTCTCCGAGTCTACATTCTCCTGTACGGAAAGGAAATCCACCGCCGCACAAAAATCTTCCGTATTGATATCTGGTGAAGCAACATAACGGGGTGTTCCGCCGCTTTCGCCTGTAAAAGATGGGTCAAAAGCGATTGTCAGGAAACCTCTTTCCGCCATAGTCTGTGCATAAAGCCCTGCCGCCTGTTCCTTGACTGCACCGAATGGACCACATACAGCAATGGCTGCCAGTTTTCCTTCAGCATTTTTTGGTTCATATAAATCAGCTGCCAAAGTAATACCGTAACGGTTATGAAAAGTTATCTTGCGATGATTTACTTTATCACTGCACGGAAAAGTTTTATCCCATTCCTGCGTTAAAACCAATTTTTCTTCCATTTGAAAAACCTCCGTCAAATCAATTTTACTCTCTTTGCTGTATTTATTAATACATTTCTTACTTTTATTGTAAATTGCCGAAAATAAAATAGCAAATACCTTGTTTTTATGCAGTGATATACCTAATAAGCATTGGGATTTATTCATTTTTCTTTGATGCAAAGAAAAACGAACCAAAAAGAAACATTTCTAACGCTTCGCTTACGCTGCACTGGGCAAGCCTTCGTAGCCCTTCTCTAAAAACAAACAATACAACGGCTCGAAACATTTTGAATTTGGCTCGTGCCTTTCAGCTTTAGCAGGAACTAAAATTTGAGCTGTTAACCTGTATTTTGTTCGTCATGCAAAAACTATCTTCCATATTAGAGTATTTTCACGGTAGCTTTAGCTATTAAAAATCTCTTATGGACTACGAATTAAGGCATTTCTTTTTCGGCAACTTTTCTTTTCTTTCAAAGAAAAATTGCCCGACGCAATATCAGAATAAATAAAAAAAACTATCCTTAATATATATTGCACCAAACCGGCACTTTCTTTAATTCAATTTCTTTAACAAGCAAAGAAATCGAATAGAAATATTTTTCTATTGTATATACTTCATAAATAAAATAGAATATAAATTATACAAACGTAAATAAAGGAGACTTTTTATGTTAAAGGATTTAGCTGCTAAATATTATCAGCAGGGTTACAACTGTGCTGAAACCATAATTCGTGCCGGTAACGAATATTACAATTTAGGACTGGATGAAAAGGCCTTTCGCATAACCGGAGCTTTCGGCGGCGGGCTTCAAGTCGGCGATATCTGCGGTGCTCTCAGCGGCAGTGCCTGTATTATTTCCGGTAAATACATCGAAACAAAAGCTCACGACTGTGCGGATTTAAAACCGCTCATGCTCAAACTTGTCAGAGCCTTTCAGACGCGATTTTCCTCTCGTCTGTGCGCACAGATAAAAGTTAAATTTCACACCAAGGAAGTACGCTGTTTAAACACGGTAACTTTAGCCGCTGAAGTTTTAGAACAGGTTATCACCGAATACGAAAAAAATAAACAGAATAAGTAGAAAAAAAGCTATGGCAAATATAATGTCATAGCTTTTTTTACTTATTCTTTTGTCATGGCGGTAAATTCCGCTTCACTGATAATTTTTATGCCCAGACTTTCCGCCTTAGTCAATTTACTGCCGGCATTTTCGCCCGCCACTACATAATCCGTTTTTTTCGATACGGAGGAAGACGCTTTGCCACCGAGCGATTGAATTAACTCACTGGCTTCATTTCTGCTCATAGTAGTGAGCGTGCCTGTCAAGACGAAAGTCAAGCCTGCAAATTTACCGCCGGCCGCAACAATTTCCTGCTGCATATTCACACCGGCATATTTAAATTTTTCCAGCATTTTTTTATTATCTTCATCCTGAAAGAAATCATATACCTGTTTGGCACTGATATCGCCGATGTCATTCACTTCTTTTATTTCCGCTTCATCTGCCTGCGCCAGTTTATCGAAAGAGCCGAAATGGTTCAAAAGTGAACGCGCTGCTGCCTTACCGATATTTAAAATGCCCAGACCGCATAAAAGCCGCCATGGGGCATTCTTCTTACTATTTTCAATCGCCGTCAAAAGCTTATCCGTGTTTTTTTCCTTGCCGATTAAGCCTTTATCAATCAATTCATCACGGTACATATATAAATCGTAAATATCAGACGGGTCTTTGATATATCCGTTTTCTATCAGCGTCTTAATATACATCATACCGAACCCTTTAATATCCATAGCATCACGACCGACGAAGTTTATTATCCAGCGTTCAATCTGTGCCGGACAGTGCGGGTTACTGCACCTGATATCGGCTTTATCGTCGCGAATGGTCTTCGCACCGCAGACAGGACAGCTGTCGCCGATGATAAACGGCTGCGTACCGTCCGGTCGTTTATCTTTTACTACACAGCGCACTTTCGGTATTATTTCACCCGATTTATAAACTTTTACCGTATCGCCGATACGGATATCCAATTCATTAATAAAATCCTGATTATGCAGTGTCGCTCTTTCCACTTTCGTACCGCACAGCTGCACCGGTTCAAAAACGGCTGTCGGTGTAATACGTCCCGTTCTGCCGACAGAAAGCTCTATATCCAGTACGCGTGTTTCTTTCTCTTCCGGCGGATATTTATAGGCAACCGCCCAGCGGGGTACTTTAGAAGTTGCACCGACTGCCTCTCTTTGCGCAAAATCATTCACCTTTACAACTGCACCGTCGATATCGTACGCCAGATTGCCGCGCCGTGCACCGATTTCTTCGATTGCCTGCCATACTTCATCTTTTGTACGGCATACTTTATAAGAATGAATTATCTTCATACCCTGTTTATACATAAATTCATATGCCTGCGTATGCGAAGAGAATTCTCTGCCTTCAGCTTTTTGCAGATTAAAAATGAACATGGACAGATTACGTTCCTTCGTAATTTTGCTGTCCAGCTGCCTAAGCGTACCGGCGGCACAGTTGCGCGGATTGGCAAACAGTCTTTTGCCGAGCAGCTCCTGTTTTTCATTTACAAGTGCAAAAGCTTCACGAGTCATGTAGACTTCACCGCGCACTTCAAAATACGGCATTTTATCCTTCAGCTTCTTTTTAATGTCTTTAATTTGCAGTGCATTCGCCGTCACATCCTCACCCTGCACAATACCGTCTCCCCGCGTTATCGCCCGCTCAATTTCACCGTTGCGGTAACGCAGAGCCAGCGATAATCCGTCGATTTTCTCTTCTACGACAAACTCAGGGCTACTCAGTTCATTTTGCATATTTTCCACAAATGTATCCACTTCTTCCCGTGAAAACACATCCTGTAAACTCAGCATAGGCACATCATGTCTAACAAGGACGCCCGCCTGACGCTTTGCCGTACCGCCCACCTTCTGCGTAGGCGAATTTTCCGTAATAAATTCCGGATTATCCTTTTCCAGCCGTTTAAGCTCCTGCATCATCATGTCATAGTCATAATCAGAAATTTCCGGATTATCCTGATTATAATACAAATCATTGTGATATAAAATTTTCTGCCTTAAATTTTCTATTTTCTGTTTAATATTTTCCATAATAATTCTCCTGCTGAAAATAAACCGGCTATTCAAATAGCCGGTTTTTTCTTTTAAATGTCCACTTTTTTTAGCAAACGTATCAGTGTTTCCAATTCTTCTTCTGAAAGATTTCTATAAGCCTGTCTGTCCGTCGCTTCCATTATCTTACCACATTTAGGTGCAAGTTCCAATCCGTTTGGTGTCAAATACAGATACGACTGCCGTCTGTCTTCCTTATCCTTTAATTTATAAACAAGATTTTTATTTACCATTATCTTAATAATATTGGTTATTGTAGGATTTGTCATATTCAAACGTTTTTCTATCATCCGCTGCGTTATTTTCTTGTCTTTTTCCATATATAAAAATACCAGTATCATACCCTGCTGAATAGTTATTCCTAGACTTGCCAAGTTATTATTCTGCCTAATCCCCATTTGTCTATCAATCTCATGCATTAATTGTCCCAATCTAACGATATTAGGTATTAACATTCTATTCACCACCCATTAAATTTTCCATAAACTGTACCAATTGCCTTCATACTCTCAATTTATTTTCAAATATATTATAACAAAATCACCATTCTTTTTCTTGACAATATATCATCTCAGTGTTATTATAAAATACATAGCAGGCTATATATTTAAAAACAGCTGTTTTTAAAAAGATTACAAAACAAAATAAAAAAAATATATAATTAACTATATAATAATATA
>USIX01000020.1 GCA_900554895.1 uncultured Megamonas sp.
ACGTGCCTTAACACTGATTTCTTCACCCAGGACTTTAACCTGCTTAGCTCCGTCCAGAAGGCGGCGTCCCAAACTTCCTTCCGCCTGATAGCCGACGAATAAAACCGTTGATTCTGGCCGCCACAGATTATGTTTCAAATGATGCAGTACACGGCCGGCATCAGCCATGCCGCTTGCCGACAGAATAATTTTCGAACCTTCATCGCTGTTGAGCGATTTGGACTCTTCCGCACTTTCACAAAGACGCAGTTGCGGCATTTCCGGCAATTTGCCGTGTTTTTTCAAATAATCTATCGCTTCATCATCAAAATAACTTACATTTTTAGCAAAAATACGCGTTGCCTCAACAGCAAGCGGACTGTCCACTACAATGGAATAGTCATCAATTTTTCCCGACTTCCAAAGTTTACACAGATAATACAGCATTGTCTGCGTCCGCCCTACGGCAAAAGACGGAATAATCAGATTGCCGCCTCTGTCCATCGTATCGTTGATTATTTCCGCCAGCGGTGTTTCCTTATCATAAATCTGATGTTTTCTGTCACCGTACGTAGACTCAATTATCAGATAATCGGCATCTTTTATATACGTAGGGTCTTTTATAATAGGCTGGTTCGGCTGTCCGAGGTCGCCCGTAAACACAAGTTTCGTTTCTTCACCGTTTTCCGTAACGAATACTTCAATAATAGCTGAACCAAGAATATGACCGGCATCATGATAAACGGCACGCAAACCGCTGACCGGCCGTATTTCCTCGTCATAATTGATACTGACAAACTGTTTCAGTGCCGCCGCTGCATCATCAAGCGTATAAAGCGGCTCAATCGGCGTCCTGCCCATACGCTGACCTTTGCGGTTCGTAATCTGTGCATCAGACTCCTGAATATGCGCACTGTCCGGCAGCATAATATTGACTAAATCGCACGTTGCCTTCGTTGCATAAATTTTTCCCTTAAAACCCTGCTTGCAAAGTTTCGGGATAAGACCGCAGTGGTCAATATGCGCATGAGTTAAAAGTACACAGTCGATATCAGACGGTACAAATCTGAAATCATTATAGTTCAAATCGCGAAGTGTTCTTGCTCCCTGAAACATACCGCAATCGATTAAAACCTTATGATCATTTGCCTCCAATAAATAACATGAACCTGTAACCGTATGCGCCGCACCTAAAAATTGCAAATTCATACAAAACCCTCCTCACTATACATGAATATACCGTTTACTTCTATACGTATATATTCGGAAATTAAGAAGGTTTTTCCTTTTTATTGTAAAAAATTTCTATTTGTCGTTCTTTTTATTATAAAATAATAACGAAGAAAATGCCGTTCGGCACAATATAAGATAAAGAGAGTTTTAGGTTCATTTTTCTTTTAACCTTTCAAAAAAAATGAACCATCCCTATCTTTGTTTTACGGCGTTTTTTCCCAATAGTTTCTGCAAAGCCTTAAAAGCTTTATCACTGCCGTTTATCCAGAATTCCCGATTGCCCTTTATCATTTTCTTTGTGCTGAGAAAATACATATATACAGGACAATTTCCGGCATATTCATACAGTGTTTCCTTCAGTTTAAGAAAATTTTCCGGCGTTTCCTGTTCCGGTTTCAGTACAATGCAGAATTCCGGTACATATTCTTCAATTCCGATTACCTTATCAACGATTATTTTCGTTTCATCATCCATATGGTTCACTCTGCCGCGCACAACAACAGGTATATCTGGTACTAAATAATTGATGTTGTCATAAAAGCTCCTAGGAAAGACCGTTCCTTCCACTACTCCGGCAAAATCCTCCACTTCCAGAAAGCACATCATATCGCCCTTTTTCGTCGTTACGCGCTTTGCCTTGCGAATAATTCCGGCAAAAGTAACGTATTTATTTTCCTTTTGTGCCGCAAGCTGTTCAATTTTATACAGATGTTCGATTTTATTTTTGTATTCTTCCAGCGGATGACCGGTAATATAAAAACCGGTAATTTCCTTTTCCATATTCAATAGTTCCATTTTCGGAAATTCATCTATTTTCGGCATATCGATTTTATCAATGGAATTTTCCTCCTCCGGAAAACCGCCAAACAAATCCATCTGACCGCTGGCAATATCTTTCTGGCGGCGCGCTCCCAAGTCCATTGCCTGGTCCAAAATTGCCATATATTGTGCACGATTGTAACCGAGAGAGTCAAATGCACCGCATTTTATAAGATTTTCCAAAGAACGTTTATTGATGCAGCGGCTACTTACCCGTGCACAAAAATCCTCCAGTGATTTAAACGGACCGTCCGCTTCGCGTATTTTCACAATAGTCTTCAGTGCCGCTTCACCGACACTTTTGACCGCCGCCATGCCGAAGCGGATACTGTCGCCGTCCACCGTGAAACTGTCGCGGCTGGCATTAATATCCGGCGGCAGTATCTTTATACCCATATGTTTGCACAGTTCGATATATTCACCGATTTTCGTACTCGTCATGAGACTGGTCAAGATAGCCGCCATAAATTCCTGCGGATAATGCGCCTTCAAATACGCCGTGCGCCACGATACGAGCGCATAAGCTGCACTGTGCGACTTATTGAACCCGTAGTCGGCAAAATTAAGCAGAAGTTCAAATATCGTTTCCGCCAGTTTTTCCTCAATACCGTTTGCTTTCGTTCCCTGTAGAAAGTTTTCTTTCTGCGACATCAGGGCATCATGCTTCTTCTTGCCCATAGCACGGCGCAGAATATCCGCCTGCCCCAGCGTAAATCCTGCCAGCACCTGTACAATCTGCATTACCTGTTCCTGATACAGAATAACGCCGAATGTTTCCTGCAAAATCGGCTCCAGAGCCGGATGCATATACGTAACTTTCTTTCTGCCGTGGCGGCCATTGATAAAATCCGTAACCATGCCGCTGCCGAGCGGTCCCGGACGATACAGTGCCATCACCGGAATCAGGTCGGCGAAATCGTGCGGCTGCAAATCCTTGACAAGAGTCGTCATACCCGCCGACTCCATCTGAAATACAGCACCTGTTTCACCACGGCAAAGCATTGCCGCTGTCTTTTCATCCTCCAGCGGAATTTTATCCAAATCAACGACTATACCGCGATTATTTTTAATATTTTCCAGCGTATCGGCAATAACGGTCAAAGTCCGAAGACCCAGAAAATCCATTTTTAACAAACCCAGTTCTTCCACGCAATCCTTATCATACTGCGTAACGAATGTTCCTTCGGAAAGCTGTATCGGCACATAATCCGTAACCGGCTCTTTAGAAATAACGACGCCGGCTGCATGCGTGGACGAATGGCGCGGCATGCCTTCTATATCGCGCGCATAATCGATAAGCTGACGGACCTGCATATCTTCCTGATAAATTTCTCTGAGCTCTGCCGAATCCTTCAAGGCCTTATCAAGTGTAATTCCCAACTCTTGCGGTATAAGTTTAGCGATTTTATCCACTTCGCCGTAACTTATGTTCATCACGCGTCCCACATCGCGAACAGCGCCTTTCGCCGCCATTGTACCGAATGTTATAATCTGCGCCACATGGTCTTCGCCGTAACGGCGTTTTACATATTCAATGACTTCATCACGGCGGATATAGCAAAAGTCGATATCAATATCCGGCATTGTTACACGTTCCGGATTTAAGAAACGTTCAAAGAGCAGATTGTACTTTAACGGGTCGATATCGGTAATTCCCAGAATATACGCCACAATACTGCCTGCCGCCGAACCGCGCCCCGGACCTACGGCAATATTTTGACTGCGGGCAAAGTTTATAAAATCCCAGACAATGAGAAAATAACTGTCATAGCCCATACGGTGAATTATTGACAATTCATATTCCAGCCTCTGTCCTATTTCCTTTGTAATCTCATTATAGCGGCTGCCTATTTTTTCCTCACACAGCCTGCGCAGATACTGCTCATCCGTCATGCCCTCCGGCAGAGGAAAATTCGGCAAATGCAAATGACCGAATTCAAATTCCACATTACACCGCTCGGCAATTTCCAGCGTATTCGTTATTGCCTGCGGCACATCGGCAAATAAATTTGCCATTTCCCTGCCCGATTTCAGATAAAAATCATCATTGTTGAACTTCATGCGGTCCTTATCGTCAAGTATCCTGCCGGTCTGAATGCACAAAAGCACATCGTGAAAAGTGCTGTCTTCCCTTTTTATATAGTGAATATCGTTCGTAGCTACCAGCTTAATACCGTATTTGCGTGCCAGATTTATCAAACCGGCATTGGCTTTTGCCTCTTCCGGAATTTGGTGGTTCTGTATTTCCAGAAAAAAATTATCCTTGCCGAAAATCTCCGCATATTCCTGTACCAGCTTTTCCGCCCGCTCCATATTGTCACGTATAATCGCCTGCGGTATTTCGCCAGCAATACAGCTGCTCAGACATATAATCCCTTCATGATATTTTCGCAGCAGCTCTTTATCCACGCGCGGTTTATAATACATACCTTCAATATTGGCAAGCGATACGAGCTTTATCAGGTTCTGATATCCTGTATTGTTTTCAGCCAGCAAAATCAGATGATAATAGCGTGTACCTTCCACTTCAAAATTATCAAAACGCGATTTCGGCGCCAGGTAGACCTCACAGCCGATAATCGGTTTTATGCCCTGTTTCTTCGCTTCTTTATAGAAAGCAATCGTTCCGTACATAGTACCGTGGTCGGTGATGGCAAGTGATTTCATGCCCAGCTCCTTGGCATAACCGATAAGTTTTTTTACACGGCTCGCTCCATCCAGTAAGCTGTATTCCGTATGCACGTGCAGATGTACAAAATCGACTGCATCTTCATTAATTGCATTTGCTGCATCCAATCTTTCCAAATTATTCATTATAACCTCACTTCCCTTATTTCTATCAATAAAACTATTTTATCAATTTAATCTTCGTTTGTCATTTCTGTTCCTTTTTACTTAAATAAGCAAAAATGATATAATAACGATTAGTATTTACAACCTGCTGTGCCAGTTGTTCATTTTTCTTTGATACAAAGAAAAATCGCCCGGCGCAATATAAGAAAGAATAACTAAAAAATAATTCTTTCGTGTTATATTATGCCAAACGGCAATTTCTTAAACTTTACTGGCACAATAAGTATTTATATCATTAATATTATGGAGGACGCTTTTTTCTTAAATGGACAAATTTGACGACCAATATTTATTGCTGGAGCAATTATATGAAGACAGTTTTTATCCCGATTTTCTGGTGGACAAAATAAAATACCTTTTGGAAGATTTTATCAACTACCTGGAAACCAGTCCCCAAAAGCAATCAGAAATCGAAGATAAAACTTATGAATTGGTAAATAACGTCAATAGTTTTCAATATGAATTTCTCGACAATGAAAGCGAATTTGACAATTTAGCGCGCGAATGCCTAATCCGCGACATTGAATACATTCTTCAATGGTTTCATTTTTCTATCAATGTAGAAGAGGTTTTAGCACAAAGAGAATGGGAGTAAGCTCATTCAAATTCAAAATTAATATTATTTATGCTATACTATAATCCGTATTAGTATTTTAAATTGGAGGATTGTTTAATGTTATTAACGAAAAAGTCTGTTGAACTGCTCGCACCTGCCGGCAACTGGGAAACTTTCGTTGCCGCTATCGACGCCGGAGCTGACGCCGTTTATCTGGGCGGCAAGCATTTTAATATGCGCATGCTCAAATCAGACGCCAACTTTGACAATGATACGCTGAAAAAAGCAGTGGAATACGCTCATGCTCATAATGCCCTGCTGTATATAACCATCAACAATCTCATCAGCGACGATGAACTGCCGGAACTGGTGGAATATCTCAAATTTCTCAACGAAATCCAGCCGGATGCTATTTTAATTCAGGACTTGGCGGTAGCACAGATTGTTAAAAAATTTGAGCTCAATCTGACCATGCATGCATCTATCATGATGAACTCGCACAATAATGCCGCTATCGCCAAATTAAAACAGTACGGTATACGCCGCGTCGTTGTCAGCCGTGAAATGTCCTTAAAGGAACTGAGTGAACTAAAAGCCGTTGACCGCGATTTTGAACTGGAATATTTCGTACACGGAGATATGTGCATCTGCGAAAGCGGACAATGTATTCATTCCGGTGTGCTGTTTGCCAACAGCAGCAATCGCGGACGTTGCATGAAAGCCTGCCGCTGGCCGTACAAAATTATGGACGAGGCTACAGAAAAAATCCTGCCGACAAAAAATGACGGCGACTACGTACTGGCCTTAAAGGATATGTGCATGTTCCGCAATATTCCCGACTTAATTCAAGCTGGCGTATATTCTTTCAAAATTGAGGGCCGTATGCGCAACGCCGATTTTGTTTCTAACATTGTAAGCATTTACCGCCGTGCTATTGATGCTTATGTCGCTGACCCTGCAGGATACCGTATTAATGAAGACGACTGGAAAAATCTCTTTAACAACCGCGTACGCGATTACTCCACCTGCTTTGCCATGGACAGACCGGACAATCAGGCTATCGGCTACAGCGGCAAACGTGAACCGCGCTTTTTCAGCTATGCCGCCAAAGAAGCTGACTTGGAATGCGACTGGCTTAAAGACGAAGCTCCGATTAAAACCGGTGATGGCACTGATGATAAAAAACCGAAACTTGTCGTTAAAACCGCTACACTCTCTCATGCTCGTCAAGCACTCAAAAACGGAGCGGATATTCTTATCGTCGGCGGTGAAGTATACCGTCCGAATAAACCGTGGACTTTAGCGGAAATTGAAACAATTCTCGATGAAGCCCATGCTCAAAATGTGAGCGTAATTGTAAACACGCCGCGTACCACTTTAAAAGACCAGTGCGGTGAACTGGAACAACTTTGTCGCGACCTGAATGAAATTCAGCCGGACGGTATTATGGCGGGAAATCTCGGCGCAGCTGCCATCATTTACGACAAAACAGCTCTGCCTGTCTTTGCCGACCACAGCTTTAATCTGTTCAATCATGTAGCGACACAGTTTTTACAGGAAAACGGCATCAGTGGTGCTACAGCTTCCTATGAGCTGCCGTATCCTCAGGTACGCACTTTAATCGAAAACAGCAGTCTGCCTATTGCCGTAACCGTTCACGGTAATGTAGAAGCCATGATTAGCGACAGCAACATACCGGCAATGAACCTTGATTACAATCCGCTTGTAAATCCGGATTTCAATGATAAGCATTTTGCTTTGGTAGATACAGTCGGCGGCAGACATTCCATGCGCATGGATCAGATTGGACGAATTCATATCTTATTCACGCATGATTTATGTCTTCTGCCGTACATTGAAAAATTAAAAGGCGCTGCTGCCTGGCGCATTGAAGCACAGGATTATACGCCGGAATACACCGGTCTTCTGACCAAAATCTATCGTGCAGTTCTCGATGATAATATCGACAAAAATGCTGCTCTCGCTCAAATTCAGACGGCAGCTCCCCGTCCTCTCGGCATCGGCGTTTATCGCCACAAAAAATCCTATTAAGCAATTAAAACAGAAAGGAAGTCTTGTTTATGGCTGAATATCTTGGCCCTGAAAAATGTCTGGAAAAAAAGAAAAAATACATTATGCCGTGTCTTGGTCATTTTTTTGCCAATCCGCCGCAGTTTGTCAAAGGCTCCATGCAGTATCTTTATGACCATACAGGCAAAAAATACTTAGACTGTTTCGCCGGTGTATCCGTTATCAACTGCGGCCACTGCAATCCGGAAATCACTGAAAAAGTGGCAAAACAGGTACAAACGCTCCAGCATGTCTGCAACATCTACTTAACAGAAGATATTTACAACCTCGCTGAAAAATTGGCACAGGTTACGCCGGGTCGCCTGCAAAAATCATTTTTCTGCTCTACCGGTACGGAAGCAAACGAAGGCGCACTGCTGCTTGCCAGTATCTACAACGGCAAAAGCGAGATTTTAGCTCTCCGTAACGGCCTGCACGGCAGAACGAAACTCACGATGAACGTAACCGGTATCGGCATGTGGCGCACCGACCCGAACCCTGTCGGCGGTATCCATTTTGCCCCGAACCCGTACTGCTACCGTTGCCCGCTCGGCAAAAAATTTCCAGAGTGTGATTATGCCTGCGCGAACGCCGTAGAAGATATCATCAGCTACGCAACGTCCGGACAGGTATCCGCTATGATTTGCGAAGCCATTCAGGGCAATGCCGGTATCGTCGTTCCGCCGAAAGGCTATTTCAAACGTCTGAAGGAAATTCTGGAAAAACACAATATCCTGCTCATCATCGACGAAGTACAGACAGGTTTTGCCCGCACCGGCAAAATGTTCGCTATTGAAAATTTCGATGTCGAACCAGATATCATGACAATGGCAAAAGCTCTCGGCAACGGCGCACCTATCAGCTGCTTTATCTCCCGTGCCGAAATCGCCGACACCTATACTCGTCCCGGTGCTTCCACTCTTGGCGGAAATCCGGTTTCTTCTACAGCCGGTCTTGCCGTACTTGAATACATTGAAAAACACAATCTCACGGAAAATGCTCGACTGCGCGGTGAACAGCTTCGCGCCGGTCTTTATGAACTTCAGAAAAAATATCCTGTTATCGGCGATGTACGCGGTCTGGGTCTGATGACAGGTGCGGAACTTATAAATCCGGATAAATCCCCTGCACCTGAAAAAGTTGACTTCGTTGTAGAAACCATGAAAGACCGCGGCTTCCTCATCGGCAAAAACGGTATCGCCAGAAATGTGCTCGCATTCCAGCCGCCGCTCGTCATCACGGAAGAAAACATCAACGACCTGCTTAATAATCTTGGCGATGTTTTGGCTCTCGTTAAATAAATAAAAAACGAAAATTTAAGAAGGTGAAGTTATGGACTTACTGCACGAACTTTCATTAGCCATGATAAAATATTATCAGGGCGACCCTAAGCGTATTCAGCACTTTATCAAAGTACACAGCTTCGCCCGCTTAATCGGCACTATGGAAAAACTTGACGCAAAAACGCTGTTTATTCTGGAAGCCGCTGCCTTAACACATGATATCGGCATAAAAACGGCTGAAAGCAAATTCAACAGTTCAAGCGGCAAATTACAGGAACAGGAAGGCCCTGCTCCCGCCAAAATCATGCTGACCGATTTAGGTTTTGCCTCAAATGTCATTGAACGAGTATGCTATCTCATTGCTCACCATCATACTTATGATAAAATTGACGGCAAAGATTACCAAATTCTCGTAGAGGCCGATTTTCTCGTAAATCTATATGAGGACAATCTGCCCCAAAAAGCTGCCCGTACAGCTCTGACCCGAATATTCAAAACCGAAGCAGGCTGCTTTTTGTGTAAAACTATGTTTAATATCTAAAACTCCCAAAATAAATGCCAAAGTGAAAATCGTCTCACTCTGGCATTTATTTTTCACTCATAAAAATCATTTTATCTTGTATCTGAATAAAAATATTTTATCCTGACAAGTAAAACTACTTGACACCGGTCTTTTTCTTAGATATAATAATCAAGGTCGCAAATGCGGCAAGTGTCTTGGAAAGCTCAGGTGATACAATGCTGGAAAAGTTTTTGCACATGAGCGCATTATTTGATTTTTATGGACCTTTGCTGACTGATAAGCAGAACCGTTGTTTACAAATGCACTTATTGGAGGATTTTTCTCTATCGGAAATCAGTGCAGAGCTTGGAATTTCTCGTCAGGCCGTTTATGATATGCTTAAACGCAGTGAACAAATCATGCAGCAGTATGAGGATAAATTGGGATTAGCGGCTCGTTCTATACAAGAAAAAAAGGAACTATACGCCATTTTGAATGACTTAATGAAAATCAAACAGGATTTACATGATGACAGGCTTAATGGTATAATAGAACGTATTTCTGTTTTAACAAGTGATAGCAAGGAGGCATAACTTTGATTTTTGAAAGTTTAGCTGACCGTTTGCAAGAAACTTTCAAAAAGCTGCGCGGACACGGAAAACTCACCGCTGACGATGTCAATGCCACAATGAGGGAAATCCGCATAGCTTTACTGGAAGCCGATGTAAACTTTAAAGTAGTTAAAGATTTTATCAAGAAAATAAAAGAACGTGCCGTAGGACAGGAAGTTTTAGAGTCCTTAACTCCGGCACAGGCTGTAATCAAAATCGTTAATGAAGAATTAACGGCACTTATGGGACAGACCCAGAGTCATATCAATATTTCTCCGAAGCCGCCTACGATTATCATGATGGTCGGTCTTCAGGGGGCAGGTAAAACTACCTCCGCCGGCAAACTCGGCCTGATGTTCAAAAAACAGGGCAAACACCCGGTAATGATAGCGGCCGATATTTACCGTCCGGCGGCAATCAAACAGTTGCAGGTACTTGGCAGTCAGATTGATATTCCTGTATTTGCCAAAGAAGATTGCAAAGATGCGGTGAAAATCGCCAGAGAAGGTATTGATTATGCCAAGTCTCATGCCAACGATATCGTAATCATCGATACGGCAGGCCGCCTGCACATTGATGAAAATCTCATGCAGGAATTAAAATCCATTAAAGAAGATGTAAAACCGCATGAAATTTTGCTTGTCGTTGATGCCATGACAGGTCAGGATGCCGTTAACGTAGCCGAAAGCTTCAACAATGACTTAGGCCTAGACGGCGTCGTGCTGACGAAAATGGACGGCGATGCCCGCGGTGGTGCTGCACTCTCCGTTAAAGCGGTTACAGGCTGCCCGATTAAATTCGTCGGTGCCGGTGAAAAACTGGAAGCACTTGAACCGTTTTATCCGGACAGAATGGCTTCCCGCATTCTGGGCATGGGCGACGTACTTACGCTCATTGAAAAAGCTCAATCGGCGTTTGATGCCGAAGAAGCTAAAAAAATGGAAAAGGCATTCCGTAAAAATGAATTTACGCTTGATGATTTTCTCTCTCAGCTCAATCAGGTCAGAAAGCTCGGCTCTTTTGAAAGCATTCTGGGTATGATACCGGGTATGGGCAATCTCAAAAAGAAGCTTGACGGTGTGGATTTTGATATGAACGGTAAGGAAATCAAACATATCGAAGCGATTATCAGAGCCATGACGCCAGAAGAAAAGCGCAATACAAAAATAATCAACGGTTCACGCCGTAAGCGTATCGCCCTGGGCAGCGGTACAAAGGTTCAGGAAGTCAATAAGCTCTTAAAGCAGTTTGATGAAATGAAAAAAATGATGAAAAAAATGTCCAATATGAAACAGTTTAACAAGAAGGGTAAAAAAGGTAAGGGCGGTTTTAAACTTCCTTCACTGTTCAGATAAACCTTCAAAAATATAAAAATTCTAATCACTTTAAGGAGGTGAACACAGTGGCAGTAAAAATTCGTTTAAATCGTATGGGTGCTAAAAAACGTCCATTCTACCGTATTGTTGTAGCAGATTCCCGCGCTCCGCGTGATGGTCGTTTTATCGAAATCTTAGGTAACTATGATTCCACAAAAGAACCTGCTATTATCAACATTGATGAAGAAAAAGCTATAGACTGGATGCTCAAAGGTGCTCAGCCTACAGATACAGTTAAATCTTTATTTAGCAAAAAAGGCATCATGACTAAACTTGATGCAATCAAATTTGCTAAAAAATAAGAAAGAGGCAATCAAATGAAGGAACTTGTTGAAGTAATAGCAAAATCACTCGTTGATTATCCGGAACAGGTTACTGTCGATGAAAAAGTTGACGGAAGCCGTGTTCTCATCGAATTGCGCGTAGCTTCAGCCGACATGGGCAAAGTCATCGGCAAACAGGGTCGCATAGCTAAAGCTATCCGTACCGTTGTCAAAGCCGCTGCTGCCTGTGAAAATAAAAAAGTTACTGTTGACATTGTCGAATGAATTAAAAAAAAACGAAAGTCTTCAAATTATAATTGGAGATTTTCGTTTTTTTATTTAACAAATTCTTAAACCGTGAACAAAAAGGCACTAGGGAATATATTCCTAGTGCTTTAATTTTGCGCATCTTCCGTTTCTGTCATGTCCATACCGGCGAACAGATTTGATTCTTGATAGATTTTTTCACGTTCCTCATAACTTGTACTCGGCAGTTCCGGCAGGTCTTTCAAATCGTTCAAACCGAAACACTGCAAAAATAAGGATGTCGTTCCGTATAAAATCGGTCTGCCGATAACTTTTTTACGTCCGATTTCCTGAATTAAATCACGTTCCAGCAGACGACGCAGAATTTTATCAGAATTGACACCGCGGATTTCCTCAATTTCCTGTTTTGTAACAGGCTGCTTGAATGCTATGATAGAAAGCGTTTCCAAAAGCGGCTGGGAAAGCTTTTTATCGACAACCTGCGTAAATTTTTGCAGATACGGTGCAAGTTTAGCTTTTGTACATAAACGGTAGCCGCCTGCTATTTTTATAAGTGCCAGCCCGCTACCGTTTTGCTGCAGGTCATCTTGCAATGAGGCAATTAATTCATCCAGTTCATTGCCGGATATGGACAGTGTATTGGCAAGTTTCGTCCCTGACACCGCCTCGCCTGCTACGAATAAAATTGCTTCTATTGCTGCTTTTAATTCATTTTTTCGTTCGTTCATCAAAAATTCGTTCCTTTACAATCAACATATTATTTATTTTAACAGAAAAATTTTTTCTTGCCTATACAGTGATTTATATATAAGACTTTTTCCTTAAAAATAATTATGGTATTATTATCTTATTAGTGAGGGATGTATTATGGAATATGAAAAAAAAGGTTATTTAACATCTTATTTTAAATTGTTCCGCTTAAAAGATATACAGAAATTGAATTTTAAAGCACATTATCACGAATTTGATAAAATTATTCTGTTTTTAAGCGGAAAAGTAAATTATGTAATTGAAGCACAATCATATCAGCTGTTCCCGTATGATATCGTATTTGTACCGCATAACAGCGTACATTATCCCGTCATTGACGAACATACGCCATATGAACGGCTGGTTATTTATATAAGTCCCGCTTTTTTGGAAAAGCAAAGTGAGGCGGACAGTAATCTGGCCCACTGTTTTTTTTATGCCAGACAGAACCATTCTTATGTAATGCATCTGGATAATATTGAAACAAATGATATCGTACTGCAAATGAACAAATTGGAAAGTTCTTTCAATGATAACGGTTTTGCCAATAAAATCTATACGAAGATAATTTTTATGGAGTTTATGATTTTGCTAAATCGTGCTATTATTAATGATAACTGCAATATAAATACGCACCACCACGTTTCATACGATGAAAATATTCTGGCCGTGCTTGATTTTATCAATCTGAATTTATTCAACGAACTTAATGTCGAACAGATAGCAAAACAGTTTTTCGTCAGCAAATATTATTTAATGCGCCGTTTTAAAGCCAAAACAGGTTACAGTATTCATCAGTATATATTAAACAAGCGGCTTTTGGCGGCGAAGGAATATATAAAAAACGGCAGAGCTTTGACGCAGATTTGCTTTGACTGCGGTTTCAAGGATTATTCCGTATTCAGCCGCAGCTTCAAAACAGCGTTCAAACAGTCGCCGCGTGAATTTAAAAAGTCCATAGCAACGACATCAAATGATTATAAAGAGGTTAGAATTAATGACTAAAATTTTAGAATTACCGCAGCTTCAAGCTGTATTCAGTTATGATATTCCTGAAAAACAAGTAGTTTTGGTCAGCGGCGGACAGCCTCCGGCCAAAAGCTGGCTTAAACAAGTTATAAAAAACAGACCGCTATGGTGTGCCGACCACGGTATCGATATCTGCAAAGAAGCACAGTGTATTCCCTGGCAGCTCGTGGGCGACGGAGACAGTGCTTCGCCGCAGGCCTGGCAATGGGCGATAGATAACGGTTCACTCATCACAAAAGTTCCGGCCAAAAAAGACGTTACCGATACGCAACTTGCCCTGCAGATGATAAAGGCTGAATACAATGAAGCCGTTATTATTATGACGGGTGCTTGGGGCGGACGCTTTGACCATGCTTTCAGTGCCGTATTCAGTTTTCAGGGATTTACAAAAGGAAAAGTGCGCGGCTGTGTAGCCGACCAGAATGAAGTCATGTTTTTCCTTCGCGATGAAGATAATATCACACTGCACTTCAATAAACAGCCGAAAGCGATTTCTCTTCTGCCGCTGTCCGGCGAATGCAGCGGCGTCAGCATAAACGGTGTTTACTGGCCGCTCGACCAGGTTATGCTCAACAATAATCTGCCGTATGCTGTGAGCAATGAAGTGAACAGCAAGGAAAACACCATCTGGGTGTCCCAGAAAAAAGGTCTGCTCGGTGTATATCTTTACTGGGAAAATAACTAATGATACTAAACTGCAACAAAATGCAAACAACTCGTCTTGTTGCAGTTTTTTAAATTAAAATTATATTATTATACGATTAAAAAAAGAGGCTGACATATGTTATATAAAGTTTTGTACGCATTCGTAATGCCGCCCGGCGGTATTATTTCATTGCTGATTTTATTCAATATATATCTGTATTGGCAAAAAATTAAGGGAAAATTCATTTTAACAGGGATTATTATCTTATTTTATCTGCTCTCCATGCAGTTCACAGCATTTCATCTGATAAAACCGCTGGAAAATATGTATGTAAATCCCAGTTTGACCGAATTAAAGGCACAAAATCACGATGTCATAATTATGCTGGGCGGCGGAGCTGTCAATAATATTGCCGATATTGACGGTGATGGTCAGGTAAGCGGATACGTCGCCAATCGTATGCTGAGCGTCATGCGTATTTCCAGGCAACTTGATTTGCCGATAATACTGTCCGGCGGCAAAGTTTTTGCCGATACCGGCAGAGAAGCCGATATTGAACAGCGTATTTTCAAAGGCATGGGCATGGATGAAAATAAACTGATTTTGGAAAATCAAAGCCGCAATACGGTAGAAAATGCACGCAACAGCAAAATAATCATGCAGCAGTATGATTTTTCCCGCCCGATTTTAATCACTTCCGGTTTCCATATGCCTCGTTCCATGCTGATTTTCAAGTGGGAAGGATTTGAACCCGTACCGTACGTTACGGATTATCAGCTTAGCGGAAAACTGGCCTGGAGTATTTTTAATTTCGTGCCGAATAACGGTGCATTCAACAATTCCTGCATGGCTATAAGAGAATATATGGGGATACTGGCTTTAAAAGCCGGACTGCAATAATAAAGCGAGGTGTTTAAATGAATGATGTTATAGCAGAAAAATTAAAACTTCTACCGGACAAACCGGGTGTTTATCTGATGAAAAACAGGCGCGGTCAGATTATCTACGTAGGCAAGGCAATAAAGCTGAAAAACCGTGTGCGCCAGTATTTTCAATCATCCCGCAATCATTCGGCAAAAACACTGGCGATGGTTTCGCATATTGAAGATTTGGAAACAATTATTACGGATAATGAACTGGAAGCGCTGATTTTAGAATGCAATCTGATAAAAAAACATCATCCCAAATACAATATCATGCTGCGCGACGATAAAACGTATCCGTATTTAAAACTGACGCTTAATGAGGATTATCCACGCCTTATTACGACAAGGCGCGTTATAAAAGACGGCAGCCGTTATTTCGGCCCGTACACGAGCGGTACGGCAATGAAGGAAACGCTCAATTTGCTGCGTCGCCTGTTCCCGCTGCGTACTTGCAAGAGTATGGGAGAAAGACCGTGTCTTGAATATCATATTAAACGCTGCCCGGCTCCGTGTGCCGGTTTTATAGATAAAAAAACTTACAATGAAATGGTCCGTTCCGTCTGCTGGTTTCTGGAAGGAAAAACGGAAGAAATCGAAAAAAATCTCACACAGAAAATGCAACAGCTAGCGCAAAACCTGGAATTTGAACTCGCCGGCAAAATACGGGACCAGCTTACAGCCATTCGGCAGATTACGGAGAAACAGAAAATACTGACGGATACGGGCGATATGGATGCTGTCGGTATGGCAAGTTCACCGCTCGGCACGTGTATGCAGATATTTTTCGTTCGCAACGGTAAAATACTCGGCAGAAATCAATTTCTGCTTACAGGAAACGAAGAAGACAGCGGTGAAAACTGCCTCAGTGCTTTTTTTAAACAGTATTATAATGATGCCGTATTCATTCCGAAAGAAATACTGCTGCCGATAGATATGAAAGAAACTGCTCTTTTGGAAAAATGGCTGCTGGAAACGAAAAACGCCAAAGCTAAAATCATTGTGCCGAAACGCGGCGTGAAAAAAGATATTGTACAAATGGCAAATGAAAACGCCGTTAAATATCTGCATGACCAGGAAAGCAGACTGCGTGATAATCAGGCCCGCAGTATAGGCGCAGTATATGATTTGCAAAAGTATCTGAAACTTACGAAACCGCCACTGCGCATGGAATGTTTCGATATCTCGCATATCCAAGGTTCGGAAGCGGTAGCTTCAATGGTGGTCTTTCAGGACGGCAGACCGGATAAGGATTCGTATCGCCGATTTAAAATAAATTCTACGGAAGGTAAACCTGATGATTTCATGTCCATGCGCGAAGTTACGATGCGCCGTTACGGCAAGGCATCAACTGAAGAAATGCCGGATTTGGTCATTATTGACGGCGGTAAGGGACAGCTGAGTTCCGCTCTGGAAATAATCCGAGGTGCCGGTCATCTGTCTGTACCTGTAGTCGGGCTTGCCAAACAGTTTGAATATATTTTCACGGAATATTCGTCTGAACCTGTAATTTTGCCGCGTCAGTCGGATGCACTGTATCTGGTTCAGCAGATACGCGACGAAGCACACCGTTTTGCCATAACATATCATCGCAAACTGCGCACGAAACGCAATAAAATATCACTGCTTGATAATATTAACGGCATAGGAGCAAAACGGCGAAAAGCATTATTTGACCGCTTTGAAAATATCGGCAATATAAAAAAAGCCACGGTGGAAGAATTGTCTTCCGTGCCGGGCATCAGTGAAAATATCGCCAAGTCTATTTATAATTTTTTCCGCACGCATGAACTGATAAGTAAAAAAATATAACCTAATTCAAGGAGGTTTTTTCATGATAGATTTACATGTACATTCCACAATGTCCGACGGTACATACGCACCGGGAGAACTGGCCAAATTGGCAGGAATGAAAGGGCTGCACGCTTTTGCATTGACGGACCATGATACGATTTTCGGCAATACTGCGGCAAAAATTGCCAGCATGGCCTATAAAGTAAAATTTATAAACGGTATGGAAATGAGTCTTAACTATGACGGTCATCAAATTCATGTCGTAGCACTCGGTTTCGATGAAAACAGTACCGCATTTAAAAATTTCTATAAACAGCTGCGTGAAAAAAAATCAGCTTCTATCGCCAATGTAATTGATTATCTGCACAAACAGGGGCTGGATATTTCCATGGAAAAAGTCAAACCGTACGCCACCGGCGACGGTGTGGACAAATACGCTATATTGCGCTATCTTATAACGAACCAGTCAGCTGTCGGTGATATTCAGTATTTATGGGACAAATACATTGACCCGGCTTTCCGCAAGCTGAAACTCGGTATTGTCGAAAATCCTAAGGCGGAAGAGGCAATATCGCAAATGCACGCTGCCGGAGCCGTAACGTCTCTGGCACATTTCCATAAAAAAATCGGGTTCATCAATAATAACAGAAGTGAACAGGAACAGCATATAAAATACCTGCATGAAATGGGCTTGGACGGCATGGAGGCGTATTATCCGAGCTACAGCGATGAAGACAGAGCCTTTGCCCGTTATCTGATTGAAAAATACAGCCTGATGCCGACCGGCGGTACGGATTTTCATGGCGAGAACCGCCCGTCTGTTGCTTTGGGTACGGGTATAAACAATAATATGAATGTACCGGACAAATTTTATACCGATATCTGTAATCGTCTAAAAAATAAATTGGATAATTAATTTACCTGTTGCGCTCGTCGTTCATTTTTGACACAGAGAAAAACAAACCAAAATCACCTGAAACTTGTAGTAAAAAAGCCCTTTAGGCAGAAATTCTGCTTAAAGGGCTTAACTGTTTTTGACTATAAAACAATTTTACTGAAATCAGCGATTGTTTTGATGAGCTTATCAATATTTTTCAACAAGGCAAGACGATTGTTTTTAACCTGCTCGTCCTTGTCCATAACCATTACATTATCAAAGAAATTATTAATCGGAACAGTAAGTACCTGCATTTCTTCAATCGCTTTTACATAATCGGCTTTTACAATGGCGACATGCACTTTTTCTTCCACTGCGCTGTACGCTTCATACAACGCTTTTTCAGCATCAAGCGTAAATAAGGAAGGATTAATCTGTACTTTTTCCGCTTTTTTGCTGATATTACCGACACGGACAAATGCCTGAATAGCTTCATTCATTTTGCCGGAAGCAATTTCTTCCGCTGTTGCGCAGGCTTTTGCGTAAGTATCGGCAATACTGCCTACATGTTTGAGTACGGCATCAATTATATCATAACGTACATTATTATCGCTCAGTACGTTTTTGATACGAAGCATGAAAAATTCTTCTACGTTCTTCTGGATTTGGTCGCGTTTTTCCTTATCAGTAATATGCAGCAAATCCATAGCTTTATCCGTAATTTCCTGAAGAGAAACCTGATAATCGGCTTCAATAATCGTATGCACGATACCGAGCGCCTGACGACGCAATGCAAACGGGTCCTGCGAACCGGTCGGCACAAGCCCGCGGCTGAATGTAGCAACGATATTATCCATTTTATCAGCAAGGGAAACAAGACGACCTGCCGTTGTCGCCGGTTCACTGTCGCCGGCAAAACGAGGCATATAGTGTTCATAAATTGCTGTCGCTACCTGTGCTTCCTCACCGTCCAAAAGGGCATATTCACGACCCATGATACCCTGCAGTTCAGTAAATTCGCATACCATTGCCGTTACAAGGTCAGCTTTGGCAAGTTTTGCGGCACGTTTGGTAACGGCTATTTCAATTTCGCTTGCTTTCGTTTTTTCGCCGATGAATGCGGCAAGTTCCGCCAGACGTTCAGCTTTATCGTAAATCGTGCCGAGACCTTCCTGGAATACGACTGTCTTCAATTTTTCCACATAGTCTTCCAGTTTATGTTTCCGGTCTTCATCAAAGAAGAACTGGGCATCGGCAAGGCGGGCGCGCAACACACGTTCATTGCCGTGCTGAACTTTATCCAGACAGTAATCGCCGCCATTTCTTACAGTAATAAAGAGAGGCAGTAAATTATTATTGCCGTCTAATACAGGAAAATAACGCTGGTGGTCGCGCATCGGCGTTATTACAGCTTCTTTCGGCAGTTTAAGATATTTTTCTTCAAACGTGCCGCAAAGTGCTGTCGGATATTCAACAAGATATGTTACTTCCTCCAGCAAATCTTCCGTAATTTCCGCATGGCCGCCGTGCTGTGCTGCCAGTTCTTCAATCTGCGCCTTAATCATACTGCGGCGTCTGTCCTGGTCAACAATGATAAACGCCTTTTCACAGTCAGTAACATAATCGCTTGCTTTATCAATAGTGAAATCGCCTTCACTGAGGAAACGGTGTCCGCGCGATACTTTGCCTGATTTTACATTTGCTACAGTAAAATCGACAATTTCCGTATCAAACAATGCCACAATCCAGCGAAGCGGACGCACGAAACGAAAATCCAAATCGCCCCAGCGCATATTTTTCGGGAAAGTAAGACCTTCCACCAAATCTTTCAGTATTTCCGGTAAAAGAGCTGCCGTAGCCTTGCCTTCTTCCTTGCTTACGGCATAAACGTAACCGTCCTTAACCACAAGGTCCTTTACGTCCACTTTTTTGCCACGTGCAAATCCCATAGCTGCTTTTGTCGGATTGCCGTCCGCATCAAAAGCGATGGAAACAGACGGCCCTTTATATTCACTTTGTGCACCGGTCTGTTCTTCCGCCAGATTTTTAACGAGCAGAGCCGTTCTTCTAGGCGTACCGAGCGTTGCAACATTTTCATATTCAAGGCGCATTTCAGCAAATTTCGCGCCTGCCTTTTCTTTTAACTGAGCTAAAATTCCCGGCATAAAATGAGCAGGAACTTCTTCAGTACCGATTTCCAGTAATAAATCTTTAGCCATTATTTAGTTTCTCCTTTCTTTAAGAGAGGATAGCCGAGTTCTTCGCGCTGTTTTAAATAGCACTGTGCACACAGACGGGCAAGATTGCGTACGCGGGAAATAAACGCCGTGCGTTCCGATACGCTGATTGCACCGCGCGAATCCAGCAGATTGAAAGTATGCGAACATTTGAGTACATAATCATATGCCGGATGAACATAACCGAGCTCAATTACACGTCCCAAAAAGTGAAACCCCAATTATAAACCGCAATGGAAACAACAGGAACACCCA
>USIX01000021.1 GCA_900554895.1 uncultured Megamonas sp.
GATAGCTCTTTGCGATTTATCGCTTAGAGATATCTTATACCTTTAGGTGATTTTTAGTTCGTTTTTTTTTTGCTATCAAAAGAAAAATGAACAGTAGTATATTTAAAGAGGTGATTTAATTTTGACAAAAGGTGGAATTATTTCGGCAGTGCATGAAAACTCACTTGCACAGGAACTGGAACTTGTGCCGGGAGATAAAATAATATCCGTCAACGGACAGGACCTAACGGATATTATCGATTTGAGCTTTGCACTGGCGGACGAAGAGATAGAAATGCTTGTTGAACACGCTGACGGCGAGCAGGAAATAATCGGTTTTGAAAAAGATATTGATGAAGAATTAGGAGCTGAATTTGAGTCGGCGGTATTCGGCAAAATCCGCCAATGCGCCAACAACTGCTATTTTTGTTTTGTCGACCAGGTAGCACCAGATATGCGTTCATCGTTATATATCAAAGATGATGATTACCGTCTTTCTTTTCTCTACGGCAATTTCATTACCATGACGAATTTAAGTACGCACGATTTAGAACGCATAAAAAGACTTCATTTATCTCCACTGTACGTTTCCGTGCATACGACAAATCCAGAGCTCCGAGCTCAAATGCTACGTCAGAAAAGAGCCGGTCTTATAATGGAGCAGCTTTCCGCTTTAAATAATGCACAGATACAATACCATACGCAGATTGTGCTCTGTCCGGGACTTAACGACAACGAAGAGCTGGACAAAACGATTGAAGATATTATCAAAATGCGTCCTTATGCTCAAAGCATGGGAATTGTACCGGTCGGCCTTACAAAATACCGCGAAAACTGCTACCCGTTAAAAACTTTTGGTAACGAAGGAGCAAAAAAAGTAATTACACAGGTGCGAAAATGGCAGGAAAAAATGCGTCATGAAACCGGCAGTGCTTTTGTTTATCTCAGCGACGAATTCTATATACTGGCAGGAGAGCCTCTGCCAAGCGCACAAGAGTATGACGGTTTTCCGCAGCTCGACAACGGTATAGGTCTGGTACGTAATTTCATCGAGCAGTGGCACCAGACTGAAACAAAGACAG
This sequence comes from uncultured Megamonas sp., assembly GCA_900554895.1. Classification (GTDB taxonomy): domain Bacteria; phylum Bacillota; class Negativicutes; order Selenomonadales; family Selenomonadaceae; genus Megamonas; species Megamonas gallistercoris. The sequence goes on from USIX01000021.1 coordinate 1,062, forward strand.
CAGGCTATGATGAACCGCTTACGCTCGATATTGTCTGTGGCAAATCGGTAGGAACAATCATCGAAAAGCTGGTTAAGGAATTGCCGGTTAAAAATTTAAATGCAAATGTTCTTTCATTGGAAAATGACTTTTTCGGTCATGATGTAACGGTAACGGGCCTTTTAACCGGTCAGGATATCATAAAAAATCTGCAAAAATCGAGGCAAAACCATGTCCGTCATGGTATAATAATTCCTTCCAGTGCATTGCGCCAGGGAGAGGATATTTTTCTGGACGATTATTCGCTGGAGGATGTAAAAAAAGCATTTAACGGCGAAACGGTGAAAGTGGCTGACGACGGCAGTGATTTGAAAAAACTCCTTACAGATTGGTATAATATAGAATGCAGCCGCAGTAAGGCTATTTACACATGGCAGTCAAATGCAGGTTATACAAAATAAATTTAATTTTACGAGGTGAATAAATTGGCTAAACCTATAGTTGCTATTGTGGGACGCCCAAATGTAGGCAAATCCACTTTTTTTAATCAGATTGGTAAAAAGCGCGTATCCATCGTGGAAGATTTTCCGGGTGTTACACGCGACCGTATTTATATGGATGCGGAATGGCTCAATCATCATTTTACAATGATTGACACAGGCGGTATTGAACTGGAAAATGACGGCGAAGGAAAGATACTTGCTTCCATGCGCCAGCAGGCACGGCTTGCTATTGAAGAGGCAGATGTAATCGTATTTATGGTGGACGGCCGAACAGGTCTTACACATGATGATGAAGAAATAGGCCATATTCTGCGCAATACGCGAAAACCGGTCATTGTAGCCGTGAATAAAATTGACAGCCCGAAACAACATATGGATGTATTTGAGTTCTACAACCTCGGTCTGGGTGACCCTATCGGTATTTCCGCAGCAAATGCACTTAATGTCGGAGATTTGCTTGATGAAATCGTAAAGAATTTCCCACAGGATTTAAACGATGATATAGAACACGATGAAATCCGCATTGCCGTAATCGGCCGTCCGAATGTAGGAAAATCCTCACTCGTCAATGCACTGCTCGGGCAGGAACGCGTTATTGTCAGTGATGTAGCAGGAACGACACGCGATGCTATCGATACACAGTTTGTCGACGGTGATACCCATTTCACTCTGATTGACACGGCAGGTATGCGCCGCAAAGCAAAAATCGATATGCCGGTGGAACGCTACAGCGTAATGCGTTCACTTCGCGCCGTAGACAGAGCTGATGTTGTTCTAATGGTGCTCTCCGCCCCGGAAGGCGTAACCGAACAGGACAAAAAAATCGCAGGTTATGCGCATGAATCAGGCAAAGGCTGTATTATCGTCGTGAATAAATGGGATTTAATTGAAAAAGATGATAAAACTTCACTGCGTTTTACGGAAGATATCCGTGAAGAACTCGGCTTTTTACAGTATGCACCGGTACTGTATGCTTCGGCACTTACTAAGCAGCGTGTACACCGTGTAGTGGATTTAGTCCGTTATGTAGCAGAACAGCAGGCTATGCGTATTCAGACAAGTGTTCTGAACCAGCTTGTACTTGATGCCGTCTCCATAAATCCGCCGCCTTCTCATAAAGGCAGACAGCTTAAAATCTATTTTATGACACAGGCCGATATCAAACCGCCGAAATTTCTCGTATTTGTCAATGACCCTGAACTCATGCACTTCTCCTATCTACGTTTTTTGGAGAACAAACTGCGTGAATCATTCGGATTTGAAGGTACGCCGCTTAAATTAGTCGTACGCGGACGAAAAGAGGAAGATGAATAATGCTGTCGTACATTATAGTAATATTCTTAAGTTACGTAATCGGCTCAATTCCCAGCGGGCTTATTCTGGGTAAAACATTATGGCATGTCGACCTGCGCCAGCACGGCAGTAAAAACATCGGAGCAACGAATGCCTGGCGTACGCTGGGCAAACTGCCGGGCTTCATCGTTTTTGTCGCAGACCTTTTGAAAGGCATGCTCGGTGTATATCTGGGTATGATGCTCGTAGGCAGTTCAACCGCCATGATAATCGGCGGCATCATGGCGATTGTCGGCCATTCACTGTCGCTGTTTTTGAAATTTAAAGGCGGCAAAGGCGTGGCAACAGGACTGGGCGTACTGATTATGCTTATGCCTTCCGTATCGGCAATTGTCTTTTTGGTATGGCTTATTGTCGTACTTATTAGTAAATATGTATCGCTCGGTTCCATCATAGCAGCCGTTTTTGTACCTGTCTGCGCGTTTATCATGGGGCTGTCGTTTGACTTCGTAGTATTCGGCATTGTAGCGGCCGTATTCGTTATTTACCGCCATAAATCCAATATAATACGCCTTATGAATGGTACAGAAAACAAGATAAAAGCCGGCAGCAGATAAATTTTGCTAAAATGTAAAATATCCTTTGCTATTCTATTTGTAAGATGATATAATGTCTACTATATAAAGAAAATTATCCATTGTACAAGTACGGAGGACGTTAGTAATGACAAAAAAAGATTCAGGATATTATTTAGTAAAGGAAGATATATTGCCGTCGGCAATTAAAAAAACTATAAAAGTGAAAGAAATGCTGCGCCGTTATGATAATATGACCATAAACGAAGCTGTTTCCAAAATGGGTCTGAGCCGCAGTGCTTATTATAAATACAAAGATTTCGTATTGCCTTTTTATGAAGCAAGCATCAACAAAATAGTTTCAGTATCCTTCATGCTGGACAATAAACAGGGAGTACTTTCCAATGTACTCAATATGATTTCCGAAGATAAAGGAAATGTGTTAACTATAAATCAGGGTATTCCTCTGCAGGGCGTAGCCGTTGCCACTGTTTCCATAGAAACAAAAAATATGGAAATCGACCTTGAGGCACTTTTGGACAAACTGCGCATGATTAACGGTGTACGACGTCTGGAAGTAATCGGTCAGGTCTAATATTTAAGTGTCAGAGGGGAATGATATTATGGTAAAGAAGATAAAACTGGGTCTGCTCGGCGGCGGAACAGTCGGTACAGGCGTGGTGAAAGTTTTACAGGACAACTATCACGACATTAAGGAGAAAATCGGCTGCGATATAGAAGTAACTAAAGTTCTGGTGCGCAATCCGGATAAACATAAAGCCTTGGCTGAAAAAGTAATACTGACAACCAATCCGGACGATATCTTAAACGATAAGGAAATAGACATCGTAGTGGAACTTCTGGGCGGTATTCATCCTGCACGCGAATACATGCTTCAGGCTATGAATAACGGCAAACATGTTGTTACCGCCAATAAAGACGTTGTAGCTCAATTCGGTAAGGATGTTTTCGAAGCTGCAGAGAAGAACGATGTCGATTTCATGTTTGAGGCCAGTGTCGGCGGCGGTATCCCGATTATAACGCCGCTTAAACAGAGTTTAACTGCCAATAAAATAACGGATTTAATCGGTATTGTGAACGGCACGACAAACTACATGCTGACCAAAATGACGGAAAAAGGCATGGATTATGCTACAGCACTGCAAAGAGCACAGGCAAAAGGTTATGCCGAAGCCGACCCGACAGCAGACGTCGAAGGACTGGACGCTGCACGAAAAATCGCTATTTTATCTTCTATTGCCTTTAATACCCGTATCAATCTTGCCGATGTGCAGGTGGAAGGCATCACGAAAATTACGCCGGAGGACATCAATTACGCTCAGGAACTCGGCTTTATCATCAAACTTCTGGCCGTAGCCAAAAATACAGAAGACGGAATTGACGTCAGAGTGCATCCGACATTTTTACCGAAAGCACATCCGCTTGCATCCGTCCGCAATGTGTTCAACGCCGTATTTATTCACGGCAACGCCGTTGGCGACACGATGTTCTACGGCAGAGGCGCCGGCGAAAAACCGACCGCTTCAGCGGTACTTGCCGATATTATCGATGTTGCCCGCGATATGGGCAAAGACCGTTTTGGCAGAATTCGCTGCACCTGCTATGAAGAAAAGAAACTCTGTCCGCCGGACAAAGTCATGTCCGGATATTATATCCGTCTGCTCGTTGAGGACAAACCGGGGGTACTCGGTGCCATAGCGACAGCTTTCGGCGAAAGTGAAATCAGCCTGCATTCCGTAATTCAGAAACGCAAAGTAGGCGACCGTTCGGAAATTGTGGCCATTACGCATGATGTAAATGACAAACAGATAGATGACGTTAAAATACGTCTGAACAATCTGTCCGTAGTCAGCGAAATCAGCAATATGATACGTGTAATAATGCCTCAGGAGGATTGATTTTGTGAACAGTAAATGTGTAAGAGTCAAAGTGCCGGGCACGACTGCCAACTGCGGACCCGGATTTGATGTGATGGGCATTGCCTGTAGTATTTACAATGAACTGGAACTGACTTTATTAAAAGAAAATAATTTAATCATAGAAATATACGGCGACGGAGCTGAACACATTCCCAAAGACAATAAAAACATGGTCTGGCGTTGTATAAAAAACTTGGTGGATAAAGCCGGAGCCGACTATAAGGGTGCATATATAAAAATGACAAATAATGTTCCCCTCTCTCGCGGCCTTGGCAGCAGTGCAACGGCGATTGTGGCAGGGCTTGTGGCAGCAAATGCCTGCCTCGACAATAAATATTCCGTACAGGAAATATTTGAGATGGCAACAACTATCGAAGGGCATCCCGACAATGTCGCTCCAGCTCTGTTTGGCGGCATTACAATCAGCGCATTTCTCGACGGCAAACTGAAATATATATCGTTTCTGCCTGATTTTCCCTTAAAAATGGTAGTGGCGATACCGGATTTCTATCTACCTACAAAAAAAGCGCGTGCCGTATTAAAACAACAGATACCACTGAAAGACGCCATTTTCAATATCGGTCATACAGCTATGATTATCGGTGCTCTCAGCCAGGGTAAAGTCGATGTATTGCAAGGTGCTTTTGAAGACCGGTTGCATCAACCGTACCGTGCCGACTTAATTCCGGGCATGAACGATGTTTTTAAAGCTGCCAATCAGAACGGAGCACTCGGTACTACCATAAGCGGAGCAGGACCGACGCTTATTGCCTATACAGTAGAAAACGGCGAAGCAATCGGCAAAGCTATGATAGAAGCCTTTGCACAGCATAAGATTAAAGCAAAATACCTGGTTCTGGATATTGACAGCGAAGGAGCTAAAATAATTTAAAAATAAAAGATATCTCTTTAAAATAGAGATATCTTTTTTACTTTAAGGGGCAAACTAAATGAATGAAACATATTTTGCACAAAAAATCGCTTTATTAGGGGGTAGGGTCTACATTGTCGGCGGCTGGGTTCGAGATATATTGCACGGCTGTCCGCCAAAAGATAAAGATTATGTAATCTGCCATTTAAAAGAGAATATATTTAAAGAAAATTTTCCCCAAGCAAAAAAAGTAGGAAAATCTTTTCCCGTTTATCTGCTGGAAATAGACGGAAAAAAATGTGAAGTGGCATTCGCCCGTAAGGAAAAAAAAGCCGGCCACGGTTATAAAGGTTTTGAAATATTCTGCGATAAAAACATAACACTCGAAGAGGATTTATACCGCCGCGATACGACAATGAATGCTATTGCCTATGATGTACTTAATCAAAAAATCATTGACCCGTATAACGGCAGGGCTGATATCCAGCAAAATCGCATTAAAGCCGTATCGCATTATTTTGCCGACGACCCTGTACGCGCACTTCGGGCTGCAAGACAGGCAAGTGAATTTAATTTTACGGTTACAAGTGATACGCTGAATTTAATGCACTCATGCAAAGACGAATTTGCCTATGAACCGCAGGAAAGAATTTTCGAAGAACTGAAAAAAGCTCTGGCAACGGATTATCCTTCCGTATTTTTCCGCGTACTGCAAAAAGCCGATTTGCTGAAAACGCTGTTTCCGGAAATTCATGCTCTTATCGGCAAAACGCAGCCGGAATATTTTCACCCGGAAGGCGATGCTTTTGAACACACGATGGAAATCGTTGATTTAGTAGCAGGCATGACAGACGATTTGGCTGTGCGTTTTGCCGGTCTTGTACATGATATCGGTAAAGGAGCGACTCCGCCGGAAATGCTGCCGCATCATTACGGTCATGAAAAAATCGGCTCAGATATTATGCTCGAATGGAACAAACGCATGACCTTACCGAAAAGCTGGCTTCAAGGAGCATTATTCGTCATTAAGGAGCATATGCGTGCTGGAAGACTGACGAAAGTACCTAAAATCGTCGATTTGCTGCTGGCGGTGGAGAAAAATCCTCTCGGCTTTGACGGTTTCAACTGCGTTATTCTGGCGGACAGCAAAGGACTGCCGTATTATCTGGCCGATTATAAATCATATCTAAAAAAACTGCACAGTGTTTCCGTACAGGAATGTCCGAAAAACATCAAAGGCAAAAAAATCGGCGAATGGATTAGACAGCAGCGCATAAAGATTTTTTCCGAAACTTACTGAAAAAATATCCGATATATTTTCCTATATGTATACAAAATGTGCGGCACATATCATTAAAAATGTTCCCAGAATTATAAAGAAAAGTCCCAATCCCGCTTTAAGCGATAATTTTTCCTTAAATACGATATAAGAAAATAAAATTGTTATTAAAATACTTAATTTGTCAATCGGTACAACAATACTGGCGGGACCGATTTGCAATGCCTTGAAATAACAAATCCATGAAATACCGGTGGCAATACCGGATAAACAGATAAACACAAATTCTTTAAAAGGAATTTGCTGAACTTTTTCCAGTTTCTTTGTAGTAAACACGATACCCCACGCCATAATCATAACGATTGTCGTACGTATTGCCGTACCGAGATTGGCTTCAATATCTGTAATGCCGATTTTAGCCAAAATTGAGGTTAGTGCTGCAAATACAGCGGAAAGAACAGCATAAATCAGCCATATTTTATTTTGCACCGCTTTTTTAGCCGTAGCTGTTTTTTGAACCATCATTATTGTACCAACAGCTATTAAAATGACGGCTCCGGCCGTTAAATACGAAAAATACTCATCAAATACAATTACTGCAAACAATATGCTTAAAACGGTACTTGATTTATCTATAGGAACTACCTTATTTATATCACCCAGTTGCAATGCTTTGAAATAGCAAATCCATGAAATACCCGTAGCACAACCGGAAAAAATCAGAAAAATCCATGCTCTTATAGACAGGGCATGGATTGTATTTTGTGAATTTGCCAAGAAAACCATAATCCACGAAAATATTAAAATAATAACCGTTCTGATGGCAGTCGCAACCGTTGCATCCGTCTTTTTATGCCGCATTTTGCCAAAATGGCCGTCAGTCCAGAAAAAACCGCAGAAATTGCCGCCAATAAAACCCACATACCAAACTACCTCTTTTTAGATTGTATTATATAAATAGATACTTAAAAATACATGAAATTTTATTAAAAAATTCTTAAAAATCCTGCCTAATTCTTGTATTTTTTTTTCTGAACTGATAAGATAAATGTAATATAAAACGCATTTTTGCATATATTTTACATAATTTTAACATTACTGTAAAAAATATATATTACAATATAATAAGGAGTGGTTATGATGATGTATGCAGTTGTAGATATCGGTTCAAATACGATGCGTCTGGTTATTTATAAGGTGGAAGGCGGCAGACCGCGCGCTCTCTTCAACAAAAAAGAAATGGCGGAACTGGCTTCTTTCATAAAAGACGGAATGATGATGGCAGAAGGTATAAACCGTGCCTGCTATATCTTGGATAGTTTCAATCTTCTGGCAAAAGAACTGGGCGTTACGCAAATGCGCGTTTTTGCTACAGCCTCTCTGCGCAATATATCCAACAGTCAGGCAGCCGTTACGGAAATTGAAGACCGTACCGGCGTTTCAATCACGCTTTTAAGCGGTGCACAAGAAGCTGAATACGACTTTGTGGGAGCGGCAAGAACCATTGATTTGCAGACCGGTCTGCTCGTCGACATCGGCGGCGGCAGTACGGAACTTGTTTTCTACAAAGATATGGAAATTCAGCATGCCGTAAGCCTGCCAATCGGTTCCCTCAGCATGTACACCAAATTTATAAAACATCTGTTCCCGACAAAAAAGGAACGCAAAGCGATTGAAGCCTGTGTAGAGGATATGCTGTACAGATATGAAGTGAGCAATCTCGGCGACTGTCCGTCCGTATGCGGCGTCGGCGGTACTATCCGTGCCATGGATAAGCTGAATAGTTATTTCGGTAATTTAAGCATTAACAACCGTTTCGTAACGTCGGAAAATCTGCGTGCTATGGTTAAAAAGCTTGAAAACCGCGAAGATAAGAAATTCATTCCGCTGGAAACGCTCGAAATCCTTTTAAAAGTAGTACCAGAGCGCGTGCGTACAATCATGCCGGGTATGATAATCCTGAATACCATCGTAAAACACTTTAAAGTGCAAAATATTTACGTAAGCCGTGCCGGCGTGCGTGAAGGATTTTTGTACAAACAAATTTTGAGTAAAGAGGACGAAACTGTTAATGGATAAAAAAATAGACACTACGTATACACAAAACAGAGAACTGTCATGGCTTCGTTTTAATGAACGCGTTTTGGAAGAAGCCATCGACACGAATGTACCGCTGTATGAACGGTTAAAATTTGTGGCTATTTATGCCAGCAATTTGGATGAATTTTATCGTGTGCGTGTCGGCAGCCTCTGGGATTTGGCTTCTATTGATACAAATGAATTTGATAACAAAAGTTTTATGACGCCGAAACAGCAGCTTGCCAAAATTTTTGATGCAACGAAAAAACTCAATCAGAAAGCTGATAAAATTTTTGCCGATGTGGAAAAAAATCTGAAAAAAGCCGGTATTGAAAGAAAAAAAGTAAACGCTTTAAGTGCTAAAGATAAATCTTTTGTCAAAGAATACTTCGAAAACTTCGTGCGTCCGTTTCTTTCCCCGCAGATTATCAATGTAAGACATCCGTTTCCGCATCTTTTAAACAAGACATTGTATGTCGGTATTGTCTTAACCCGTAAAAAACGCAGTGTATTCGGTATTATACCCGTTCCGTCTAATTTACCGAAAGTGGTATTTTTGCCGAATAAAACGAAAATACGCTACGTGATGACAGAAGATATCATCGCTTCGTACGCCAATAAAATTTTCGACGGCTATGAAGTAGAAAAGAGCCTTATTATTTCCGTAACGAGAAGTGCCGATATCAGTCTTGACGATGAACGCCTTGAGCTGGGTGAAGATTTTCTGGAACACGCCAGAGAAGTTTTATTGAAAAGACAGCGTCTGGCACCGGTTCGCCTGGAAGTAGAAGGAGAATTCGATTCTTCCATGATTAAATACGTAACGAACCAGTTCAAAATTTCGGAAAAACAGATATTCATCTATAAATCGCCAATCAATAAATCGTACATTTTCTCTTTAGGCAGTAAATTTACCGAAGAACAGAAAAATCTTCTGATGTATCCGCCGTTTGCTCCGTCGACCATCTGCTGCGTACCGGATAGTGCCAAAGTCATGGATTATGTCAGCCAAAACGATGTGATGCTGCAATATCCTTATCAGAGTTTTGATATTTTCCTTAAATTCATCAAGGAAGCTGTAACAAATGATAAAGTGTTTGCCATAAAAATCACTTTATACCGTGTCGGCAGCCGTAAAGCACAGCTGATGAACTATCTTTCGATGGCGGCTAAAATGGGTAAGGATGTTACCGTACTCATGGAACTTCGCGCTAGATTTGACGAAGAAAACAATATCAACTGGGCGGAATTTTTGCAGGATGCCGGCTGTAAGGTCATCTACGGCATGGAAGGATTTAAAGTCCATTCCAAAATCTGTCTTGTCATGAAACAGGAAAATTCGGGCATAAAATATTTCACGCAAATCGGTACAGGAAACTACAATGCGTCAACTTCCGGCCTATATACGGATATTTCGCTCATTACAAGCAATGAAGGTATAGGTAAGGATGCAGTGGAATTCTTCCAAAACATGGGTATAGATAATTTATACGGCGAATACGAAAACTTGCTTGTTGCGCCTGTATCACTCAAACCGACATTACTTAAATTAATTCAGGCAGAAATTGAAAAAGCCCAAAACGGACAGGAAACGGCTATATTCCTGAAAATGAATTCACTCACAGACCGTCAGCTTATCGATGCGCTTAAAGATGCTTCACAGGCAGGCGTAAAAATAAAAATGATAATCCGCGGCATATGCTGCTTACTGCCGGGTATAGCCGGTAAAACCGATAACATAGAAGTAATCAGTGTTGTAGGCAGATTTTTGGAACATTCCCGCGTCTACTGCTTCGGTACAGGCGAGGATATGAAAATGTATATTTCCTCAGCTGACTGGATGACACGCAATACGGAAAACCGCGTAGAAATAGCAGCACCGATTTATGACCATAAGATAAAAGAAAGTATTTATGATACTCTTCTCATCATGTGGAAGGATAATCTCAAAGCAAGAATTCTTCAACCTGACGGCAGCTACAAAAAACCGGAAATCAAGGAAGGCGATGAGCTTCTCGATTGTCAGAACTATCTGCGTCACGAATATAAAGTAGGCAGAAGAATAACATTGCATAAAGAACAATAATAAAAAAAAGGAGATACCGCATCAGCGGCATCTCCTTTTTTTTATTATATATTTAGAGACGTGTTTTTATAAATTGAACAGTTTATAAATTATGGACTTTTTGACTGGATATCCGGTATATTGATTTTTTATCGGATTTTATTTGCAGCGCAAGTTCGATTAAGTAAACTGTCAAGGCAGCTATTAAAATCGTTCTGACTACAGTTAAATCATTAAAAATAAAAGCGGAAAACAGGCTTATGGATGAAATAATTGTTAAAATAAAGAAAATATTCATAATAAATACCTCGTAATTTATTAAATTTTTATATGCGACGGTTTAAAAGAAATTTTTCTGTTGCTACGGCTACCAATGGTTATGATTTTATCAGCAAGAATACCGACAATAAGTCCCCAATAACAGATGCCGAATGTTGCAACAAACATAATCGTATGACCTGACAAAAAGGATAAGATTGCACCAGAAGTTGTGGCAATAATAGTATTTAACAGAAATAATGATTTCATAAAAAAGCACTCCTTAATCAAAGATAAAAATAGATTTAAATTATCTTTTAAAATATAGACAAAATCATTTACTTTTCAAGGAGCAGTGATATTTCATGTACATAAAACCTTGCTTCTTATTAATTTTTACAGTTATAATATACCATAAGGAAAAAAATGGAAATAGGTTTTATATTATCTTTAAATAGGTTGATAGTATCTTATAAATATGAGGTCAATTAAAATGGAAGAAAAGAAAATCAGCTATGAACAGATAACAACGTCGGAAATTACAAAAGTTCGGTTCGATACTTTTGCTGATAAAGGTAGTTATGCACCATATCATTGGCATAGAGCCATTGAAATAATTTATCTGTTGGAAGGAGAATTACTTGTATCATCGGAAAATCATTCACGTCTTTTATATCCGGGTGAATGCACTCTAATCAATGCCAATATAATACATTCCAATAAAGCCACAAAACCGAATAAATATATTTTATTGCAAATACCGCTTGATTTTATCGAAAAATTCGTGCCGGACATACAGCAAATAAGATTTGTACTAAATGACGGACGGGAAAATGACATAAAACAGCAAAAAATAGAGCAGCTAAAAAATCTTTTAAAACAGATGAAAACACTGGACGACAGTAGAGAAGAAAATTTTCTATTATACTTCAACTGTTTCTTATTTGAATTGTTATGCCTTATTCAACGCGATTTCAGCGAAAAAATATATCCGGCAGACGCAGGACAGAAAAGGCGCGCTTTCGCCCGCTTAAATAAAATACTGGATTATATAGGACAAAATTATATGCGCACAATATCATTGGAAGAAATTGCCAAAGTAGCACTGTTTCAGCCAAAATATTTCTGTCGTTTTTTCAAAAAACATATGGGGATAACTTTTCTGGAATACCAGAATGAACTGCGCCTGTCATATGTTTATCACGATTTGCTGCATACGGATGAGCTTATATCGCAGATTTTGGAAAAACACGGTTTCAATAATTATAAATTATTCCGTCGTATGTTTAAAACACGTTTCGGGGACACCCCTTTAAAAATCCGCCAACGGATGAAAATGCAATAAAAAAAGCACATAGTCTCTTATAAACTATGTGCACTGTGATAAGAAGAATAATCTTCTTTATCTGTTTTTTCAGCGGTTTCTTCACCTGCAAGCACGAGTTTCACGCCGATGAACTGAATAAGCATAATGCCTAAATCAAAACCGAGTGTAACGGCCAGCATGGCAGGATTGCCGGATGCAAGAGAAAGAATGATACCGCCGATTAAAAAGACGATTGTTTCTAAAAAGAAAATGTTTTTCACGCTTAACACCTCATTTCGCTTCACATTATAGCATATCGAAATGAGTAGTCAATAAAAACAAAGAAAGTTTCTATCTTAAAATACTTATAATTGTTATAAATTGCAGGTATTTTTTAATAATTTATAAATCAAGCATAGCGGCCAGATAATAACGTGCTTTAAGCGCATATTCAAACGGATTGGCAATCTCCGGATTTTGCTCTGCTTCGACAATTAGCCAACCGCTGTAGTCAGTATCATTCAATGCCTGAAAGATTTTTTGAAAATTGATATATCCGTTGCCATCCCCCGGCACGGTAAAACAGTTATGTCTGATGGCCTGACGAAAACTGTAATTATTTTTTTGCGCTTCAATCATTTTCTCGGAATAAATATCCTTTAAATGAACATTGCCGATGCGTTTGCCGTATTTCTGAATAAACTGTACCGGGTCAATATTAGCAAGAATTAAATCGGCGGTATCCAAACAAAGATGTACATATCTTGCTTCTGTATGATTGAGCAGAAAAGAAATTTCTTCTTCCGTCTGCACGACTGTCCCTATATGGTGATGATAACACAATTTTAAATTGTGCTTATACGCCAATTTGCCCAGTTTATTCAATCCTTTGCAAAGATTTTGCCATTGTTTTTCCGAAAGTACCGGTTTTTGCAAAAACATGGAACTGTCGCCGCGAAACAGATTGTAACTCATCTCACAGACATTGATATACGCGGCATTTACGGATTGCAGCTGCAAAATTTCCGCTTTGAAAAGCTGCTCATTTTCCATATATGGTTTAGTTGCAAGATAAGCGTTAAACCATTTTCCGGCGATTTTTAAATTTCTCAGACCTGCATGATAATGTATTTTATCTATATTTTGCGGAAAAGTAATACCTATTTCCGTGCCGGAATAACCGGTTAATGCTATCTCGCTTAAAATCTGCTCAAAATTATTTGTAGAACCTAAAAACGGCATATCATCATTTGTCCAGTTTATCGGTGAAATGCCTATGAATATTTTACTGTGTTCAAACATGAGAAAACCTCTTTAAAATAATATATTGCCACCTGTTATGCTCTTGATTGCTAAAGCAGCGTATTTAATGAAATTAAATATCAAAGGACAGTGTATATAAAGCATTACACTGCTGATATATTTTGCCAGCATAACAAGTATTGTTATAAAAGATTGTTTAAGATTATAATATAGATATGAGAAATACTTGTCAAATTTATAATATTAAATTGCTGTAATAATCAGCATTTTGCCGAAAAACCGATAAAAACCGGCAGTCTAGTGAAGGGTGAAAGTATGGAAAAACGAGAAGCAGGTGTATTATGGAAAGAAAATATGTATTTCCGTTCAGCCGATTTATTTACAAAAGAAAATCTGCTCTATATTTTATGGGGCTCGGTTTATCTTGTGGATAAACCGTATGAAGTTAAACGCAATTACATGGATGCCTACATGCTGCAGTACATTTTAGAAGGAGAACTGCATTTTGAACTGCGCGGCAGAGAATTTACGGCAAAAACGAATGAACTCGTCATTTTAAACTGCAAGGAAAGCAATCACTACTGGGCCGATAAACCTGCCAAAGTAAAATGGTTTCATTTTAACGGCAAGACAGCGAAAAATATCATCGAGTATATTTATAAAAATAACGGCAGCGGCTACTTTTCCGGCACATATGCCAAAAAAGCGGAACCGTTCATAAATAATATATTTGAACTTTTACGCGATAAAAACAGCAGTGATTTTGAACTTTCGCATAATATTTACAGTATCTTATGCGAACTTGCCGCACCACCGCCTCTTAAAGTATCTCCGGCAGAAGACATTATAAAAAAAGCAGAAAAATATATGCGAGAAAATTATATGCAGCCGATATCCGTAAAGGAAGTAGCAGAATATACGGGGCTCAGTCTGTTTTATTTTACACGTCTGTTCAAAAAACTGATGCGTATATCGCCACATTTGTATTTGACCAATCTTCGGCTGGACAATGCTAAAAATCTTTTGACGCACACATACTACAGCGTTGAGGAAATAGCCGGCAAATCCGGTTTTCAGAGTTCATCGCATTTTATCCGCGCATTTAAAAAATCAACTTCGCTTACACCGAATAATTTCCGTAAATATTTTAGCGACAACAGTAAATACTAATCAATGCAGCTAATTGCCAATTAATATACTTTTTTTGCTTTCATAAAAGAGAGCAAAAAATGTGCATTAATTGGCAAAGTTATTTAATGACGAATAAAACGTTTCTTGATATTATGAATTTAACAAAAATTAAGAGATGGTTTTTATTCTGGGAGGAATTTTATTATGAAAAAAGTAAAAGTTGGTATTGCTGGTCTCGGTCGTTTAGGTAAAGAACATGCTAAAAATCTGGCATTTAAAATAGCCAATGCTGAACTCACTGCTGCCTGCTCTATTGTACCGGCAGAACTCGAATTTGCCAAAAATGAACTGGGTGTAACGGATGTTTATACCGATTACAATGAAATGCTCGCTAAAGCCGATATTGACGCTGTAGCAATCGTTACGACAAGCAGTCAGCACTGCTGGCAGATTGCAGCGGCTCTTGACGCCGGCAAACACGTATTTTCCGACAAACCGCTCGGCGTTACAATTGAAGAGTGCAAACTGGCGGAAGCTGCCGTAGAACGCCATCCGGAACTCACTTTCTTCTTAGGCTTCATGCGCCGTTTTGATCCTTCCTATGCTTACGCTATGGAAAAAATTAAAGCAGGCTTAATCGGTAAACCTTATATGGTAAAAGCTACCGGTATCGACCCGGAAGCACTTGTTCAGGGCGCAATCAAATTTGCACCTACTTCTGGCGGTATTTTCATCGATATGGCTATTCATGATATCGACCTCATGCGCTGGTTCTTAGGTTCTGACCCTGTGGAAGTATACGCAACGGGAGCAACATTCAAACATCCTGAATTTAAAGAATGCGGCGATGACGAAACAGGTGTTGCCATGTACAAATGCGCCAACGGTTCCATCGGTTTCGTACATGTAGGCCGTACTGCGCCATACGGTTACCATGTAGAAACAGAAGTTGTCGGCACAGAAGGTACTCTTCGCATCAGCCCTGTTCCAGAAAAGAATTTGTGCATGATTTATGATAAAAACGGTGCCGTTAAAGAATGCGTAAGCGGTTTTCCTGAAAGATTTGCTGATGCTTACCGCTTAGAAATGGAATATTTCATTGACTGCGTACAAAAAGGTGTTAAACCGGAAGTAACAGTTTATGACGGTACAAAATCCACACAAATTGCTTTTGCCACTACGGAAGCTTACAAAAAAGGCGGCATCTTAAAAATCGAATATTAATAAACATATTTTGTTTTTTATAAATTTAGAGAGAAGATATATGATAAAAAGGGCAATACTTCAAAAGGAGTATTGCCCTTTTCGTTTGGCAGAGGCAGTATTTATTTTCTTCTCAGTGTGTACATTTTAATATGATTTGTTTATATTTTTATAGTTTTCACTTATTTTTTTTTGGGCGGTATGTTATACTTTTAATAGTTAGAAAATAAAGAGGAGAGCGAATACTATGCGACAGGAAATTTATGAAAATTACATTAATATTTTAAAAGAACAGCTTGTTCCGGCCCTGGGCTGTACAGAGCCGATAGCCATCGCCTATGCCGGAGCTAAAGCACGCGAGATACTAGGTGAATTTCCGCAGAAAGTAGCCGTAAAATGCAGCGGAAACATGATTAAAAACGTAAAAGGCGTTACAGTACCGAATTCCGGTGATTTAAAAGGTATTGATACGGCGGCCCTTCTTGGAATTATCGGCGGCAAAGCCGATATGGAGCTGGAAGTTCTGGAAAGTGTCACGGATGAAGACAGAGCCTATCTGCGTGAACTTTTGCCAAAAAATATCTGCACCTGTGATTTAGTACCGGATACGGACAATCTGTATATTGACATTACAGTATGGGGCGAAAAACACAGTGCACAGGTAATAATTTCCACATATCATACGAATATCGTTAAAATCGTCAAAGACGACACAGTAATTCTTGATAAGGAAAACCAAATCAACCATCTGGAAAATACGCCGCCTGCGGATAAAGCTCTGCTGAACGTAAAAGATATCATCGAATTTGCCGATACGGTAAATCTAGAAGATATTAAGCCGATTTTGGAAAGACAGATAAAATGCAATATGGCAATAGCTAAAGAAGGTATGAAGAATAATTACGAAGCCAACGTAGGACGCAATCTGCTCGCACTGTACGGCGACAGTCTGCCGATAAGAGCAAGAGCCATGGCCGCGGCAGCTTCAGAAGCGCGAATGAGCGGCTGTTCACTTCCTGTTGTCATCAATTCAGGCAGCGGTAATCAGGGAATAACGACCTGCGTTCCGCTTGTAATATATGCACAGCATTACAATATTCCGGAGGAAAAAATGTATCGCGCTCTGGCACTTAGCAATCTTCTGGCAATTCATCAGAAGAAATACATCGGCAACCTGTCTGCTTTCTGCGGTGCTGTAAGTGCTTCATATGCCTGCGGCACGGCTATAACATATATGCTTGGCGGAAACTATGCGCAAATTTCTTCTACTATAATCAATACATTGGGTAATACATGTGGTATAATATGTGACGGTGCCAAACCTTCCTGCGCAGCTAAGATATCCTCCTCGCTCGATGCGGCACTTTTAGCACATACTATGAGTATGAAAGGCGAAGGCTTCCAAGCGGGCGAAGGTCTTGTTAAAGACGACCTGGAAAAAACAATCCGTGCTGTAGGTCATATCGGTAAGGTCGGCATGAAATCAACGGACGTTGAAGTTTTAAATATAATGATAGATAAAGTCTGTCCGTGATAAATTTTTCACAATAAAGAGGTTTTTTCAGTGGCTAGATTAATCGACAAAGGTACAAAAGAGTATAAACTGGCTCTTGTCATGATGTTTTTCGGCAGTTTGGCGGCATTCGGAGCGGAATACTGTCTGCAGCCGGTTATCCCGATTTTGGCAGCGGATTTTAATCTGTCGCCGACAACGGCAAGCCTGTCAATGTCGTTCGGGACAATCGGAATGGCATTTTCCATGCTGCTGATTGCCAGTATATCCAAATATCTGGAACGCAAAAAAGTTATGGTAATAGCTCTCGGTGTATCGGCGTTGATTATTCTGGCCATTTCCGTTATGCAGCAGTTTACGCTTATACTGCTTTTGCGCTTTGTACAGGGAATACTGCTGGCAGGTTTTCCGTCACTGGCCGTTGCCTATATCAATGAAGAATTCAATCCGAAAATTATAGGCACAGCTATCGGCGTTTACGTGGCGGCAACACCGCTCGGCGGTCTGGTCGGCAGAATACTGACAAGTACACTCACGGATTTTGCTTCCTGGCGCGTCGGTCTGATGATTTGCGGTATATTGTATTTATTGAGTGCCGTCATGATGTGGTTTTTCCTGCCGCCGTCCTTAAACAAAAAAATCGAACACGGCAGAATTCATATTGCATGGCGGGATTTTTTAGCTCTGCTAAAAAACAAGAAGGTAATTATGATTTACTGCATCGCTTTTTGTGTAATGGGATGTTTCGTATGTACGTATAATTTTATTTCATATGTTTTAATGAATGAACCGTACAACTTGAGTCAAACATTAATCGGTTTTATTTTCGTAATTTATCTGGTCGGCTCCATAAGTTCCGCCGTCATGGGAACGTTATCCGATCATTACGGACACGGTATCATAATTATGATTTCCATGGTTATTCAGCTTGCAGGCATCATAATCACCGGTTTTTCCCCGCTTATCGTAAAAATCCTCGGTCTCGCCGTTTTCACTTACGGATTTTTCGGTGTTCATTCCAATGCCTGCGCCTGGGCGCCACAAAGCTGCCAAAACGATAAAGCACAGGTATCGGCGATGTACATGCTGTTTTATTATATAGGAGCAAGTGCTTTCGGCACTATCGGCGGTATTTTCCTCAGTGATTACGGCTGGAACGGCATTGTCGTATTTGAAAGCATTATTTTAATTGTAGCTTTCATCATTTCTGTAGTATTATATTATATGGGGAAAAATAAAGAAATTATAAACTAGGATGTGTTCAATTTGGCTCGTAGACAAGATTATATTGCCTTTGTGGACCGTGAGCCGTCTGTAATATTTTTCGACATGGAAATGACCGGCGGAAATACCAGATACGATGAAATCCTGCAATTCAGCATTATTGATTTGTATAAAGGCGTCGTATTCAACGAATATATCAAACCGCGAAAATGCAAATCATGGAAAGACACAGAAAATATCCACCATATAACACCGCAAATGGTGGAAAACTGTTTTACAATAAGCGCTTTTCGCAATGAAATCAAAAATATTTTCAAAAGAGCAGACATGGTCGTAGGTTACGGTATAGAAAACGATTTAAAGTTCATGCAAAAAGACCGCATCTATGTCGGCAAACAAACGGTACTTTACGATTTGCAAAAATCCTTTGCCAGAATTTACAGCAACAGTAATAATATGCCCAGCCTGAAATCATGTGCAAATTACTGCCGCTGCCCTGATTTCGGTGAAATTCACAACAGTCTGACCGATGTATATATTACAGTATACTGTTTTATCACCATGTGTTTCAAATATAAGAGTTCCACCTTGCTTCAAACTCTTGAAACAAAATGAAACT